>NZ_JAEPRP010000268.1:0-6608 GCF_016652895.1 Ensifer sp. SSB1 | reverse complement strand
GCCGTGCTTCCATCGGATGATGTCGCCGTCACATGAAGGGCGATCGACGGTTCGGCCTGTGCATTGAGGGTGCCCGTGGCCGAGCGGGTGATGACGCCGTTGTTATCGATGGCGAAGCGATTGTCGTTGAGACTGTAGGCAATCGTCGACCCGGCGTCGGGATCTCTCGCCGACGCGGTGATGCCGACCCGGCTTCCCGCCGCAGCACTCTGGACGATCCGGTTGTTGGCCGTGTCGGTGTCGGCCGGATCGTTGAAGGCGACCGGCTCGGGGCTATTGAGAATGCCGAGGGTGTAGGTCTGGGTGGCTGTGCTGCGGTCGGATGAGGTTGCCGTCACCGTCAGCGTGATCGAATTCTGGGTTTCGAAGTCGAGCGTCCCGGTGCCGGAGCGGGTGATGACCCCGTTCGAGCCGATGGTGAAGCGTGGGTCGTCGATACTGTAGGTGACGGTGGCGCCGGCGTCCGGGTCCGTGGCCGAGGCGGTTATGCCGATGGCCGTGCCGGCGGCGGCGAGCTCGGCGATCTGGTTGGCACCTGGATCGGCATCCGGCGGTGTGTTGAAGACGACCGGTGCACTCGCCGGCGGTACATAGTATTCGATGTGCAGAAGCGGAGCCGCCGCTGCGCTGCTGTCAAAGGCTCTTGCGGTGCGTGTGCCGGTGCCGGTGACAAGAAGCACCATATCATTGAGTGCTGCCCAGCCGCCACGATCCACGATTTCCTGGACGATCGCTTTCAGGTCCGGCGTGCGCTGTGCAAGGGCGGCCTCTCCGCGTATCGTCCAGTCCGCCGGCGCCCAGGCGACCGATGCGTCCGTTGTCACGCGGGAAGAAACATTGAACTGAGCAGTCGTGAACGCGGCGGCATCGTCCACATCCTGCCCGCGGATCATTAGCGATACTGCCCCCGTGCTCACCTGGTCCACGGTAAACTGGATGTAGGCATTGGTGATGATCGCGCCCTTGGGAATGTCGATCCCGGTGAAGCGCATGCCGACGGTCTGGACCTTGGCGCCATCGACAGTCAGTTCCAGGTCGCTACTCGTGGAAGAGACCGAGCCCGAGGCAGCCTCCTCGACATCGTCGAGGCTGGCGATCACACGCTTCTCGAAGATCATACTGTTGGTGGCGGGCGGACTGGTGATGATCGTGTAGTCGTGTGTGGCGGTGCTGCCATCGGACGAAGTTGCCGTGACGCGCAGTGTGATCGACGGTTCGTTCTGGGCATCGAGCGCCCCGATCGCAGAGCGCGTGATGACGCCGTTGCCGTCGATGGCGAAACGCGGATCGTTGACGCCATAGGTCACCGTCGAGCCCGCATCCGGATCGCGCGCCGAAGCGGTAATTCCGACCCTGGTGCCGGCGGCAGCATTTTGAGCAATCCTGTCGGCGGTTGTGTCACTGTCGGCCGGACTGCCGAAGGCGACCGGTTCCTGGCTGTTGAGAATATTGACCGTGAAGATCTGGTTTGCATTGCTCAGATCCGTGGATGTGGCCGTCACCGTGAGCGTGATCGAGGTCTGTGTTTCGAAATCCAGTGTGCCAACGCCCGATCGCGTGATGACACCGTTTGCGTCAATCGCAAAGCGTACATCGTTGATGCTGTAGGTGACTGTGTCTCCGGGGGTGGGATCGGACGCAGAAGCCGTGATGCCGATCGCCGTGCCGGCTGCCGCAAGCTCGGCGATCTGGTTGGCGGCGGGATTGGTGTCCGCCGGCGTATTGAAGACGACCGGCTCGCCGGTTGTCGGTAGGTTGTATTCGATGTGCAGCAGCGGGGCTGCCGTCGGGCTGCCATCATAGGCTCGGGCCGTGCGCGTACCGGTGCCGGTGACCAGGAACACCATGTCGTTGAGCGCTGCCCAGCCGTCGCGGCTGACGATCTCCTGAATGATCGCACTGAGGTCGGGCGTGCGTTGTGCCGCGCCGGCTGCCCCGCGCGTCGACCAGTCCAAAGGAGCCCAGGCAACGGATGCGTCGGTTGTTGGGCGCGAGGTGACGTTAAATTGCGCGGTGGTGAAAGCCGCCGCGTCGTCCACGTCCTGGCCGCGAATGAGCAGCGAGATCGTCCCCACGCTCACCTCATCGACGGTAAACTGGATATAGGCATTGGTGATGATGGCGCCCTTGGGGATGTCTATCCCGGTGAAGCGGATCCCGACGGTCTGGCCAACGCCGTCGTCAATGGTCAGCTCGAGATCGCTGCTGTTTAGGGACATCGAGCCGGTCGAGCGTTCCTCCGCGTCGTCTGCGCTCGAGGCGACCCTCGTTTCGAACGGGGGAGCGACTGCAAGCGCTGCGACTGCGGCATTATTCGGCGCGGCCGCGCTGCTTTCGGTCACGCGCGCCGTCGGCTCCGCTACGGACGTGTCGGACTGTCGCAGCCCGCTCGTTTGCGCCATGCCGTCTTGCCCGCCGGTACCGGAGGACGTTTGGGCGCCGGACATATTGACCGGCAAGCCTTGGTCGTCATTGGCGGCAACGACGGAGGAACGGTCGGCACGCATCAGCGAAGAAGAAGCGCCCCAGTTCTCGTCCAGAGTGAAAAACGATCGCGGCAGCGCCGCTTTCAAATGAATGGAGCCGATCGGGACCGCGGCAAGCTCGTCAAAGGTGTAATTGCCGTTGACGTCGAAACCCAGTGCGATATCGATCGCGAGCAGTTTGGGGTCGTCCAGGCCGGACGGAATGCGGGACAGTTTGGCCATGTCCAATCTCCTTTCCACGGCTTGCGGACAGCAGGAGCCCACCGGCCGGGGCCGGTGCTTCTACGTCCGTCGGGGGTCGGTTTCGGGAGCCGGTCGGTAACGGGATACAAGCGACGCAACAGCCCCGTTGGCCGGGGCCATTTCGTCGGCCGAAAACGGCAGACCCAGTCGGTTCACTCAGACAAGAAGTCCTGTGCGCACAAAATTGTCGTCATGAAGCTGTTCTGCGTGGAGGCCCAGCAGCGTCAGATGGTCGGTACTGTTGAGGTTGGCCACCACGTTTGCGCCCTGGTTCGATGCCACCTGCTGGAATTTGGCGGCGCTATCGATACCGTAGTCACGCAAGTCGAGCACGTCGCCGGTGCTGGCGCCGGCCCTGAAATTCATGATCGTGTCGTTGCCGTCGCCGGTATGGAACACGAAGAGGTTATTGTTCTTGCCGCCGACCAGCGTGTCGTTGCCGCGCCCGCCCGTCAGCGTCGCATTGCTTCCAAGACCCCAGAGATAGTCGGCGCCCGTGGTGCCGCTCAGCACGTAGCTGCCGTTTGAAATCGTCGGCGCGCGGCCCGTTGGCGTCGGGATGAAGTAGCTATCCGTGAGGGAGCTGGTCGTGGTCGTCCCGTTGAAACTGGTGACCTTGTAGAATTCGAGCAGCATGCCCTGGTCGGTGATCGTCACAAGGCTGGCACCGACATTGGGGACGTCGCGACCGGAACCGCCGAGACCGGTGGTTGTGTAGGGAAGCTGCAGGCCATCCCCGTTATCGTCCCGGTTTTCACGATAGTAGTTATGCTGGTGGCCGGCAAAGACCGCATTTACGCCCCACGGTTCGTATTGCCACTGCATGGTGGTGGTACTGCCGCTCGGATTGTAGGCGGTGTGATGGAAATAGGCGACATTGAAGCTCGCATTGGATGCGTCGAGCGTGGAGTGCATCCATTGAGCCTGGACCGACGTTCCACTGCGACCATCGGTTTCCTGCTTGTTGCTGTTGAGTGCGAAGAAGTGCACCGGCCCCACCTGGTAGTCGTAGTACCGCTCGTTGTCCGGCAGCGTGAAGTAATTCAGGTAATTCTGGAAGTTACCGTCGTCATATTCATGATTGCCGAGGGCGGGGAAGAGGCGGTTGATGGTGCTGCCGGCCCCATAGGCGCCTTGGTAATTGCCGATATAGTCGTGATACTGCTGGCCAATCGCTGCATCCATCGTCTGCGGCGCGTAGGTGCTGTCGCCGACCGTGAGGATGAAATCGACGTTCCAACTGTGAACAAGCGCCGACACGGCCTTTTCCCCGTGGAGGTCGGTATCGCCGAAGTCGCCGAACACCGCGAAGCGATACAAGGTCTGCGGCCCCGTCGGCGCAGCGACGCTGACGGAGTAGTCGTGCGTGGCCGTGCTTCCATCGGATGATGTCGCCGTCACATGAAGGGCGATCGACGGTTCGGTCTGCGCGTTGAGGGTGCCCGTGGCAGAACGGGTGATGACACCGTTGTTGTCGATGGCGAAGCGCGTATCGTTGAGGCTGTAGGTGATGGTCGAGCCGGCATCCGGATCGCTTGCCGAAGCGGTGATGCCGACTTTGGTGCCGGCTGCAGCATTCTGGACGATCCGGTCGGTGGCTGTATCCGCATCGGCCGGTGTTCTGAAGGCGACGGATTCAGGACTATCGAGAATGCCGAGAGTGTAGCTCTGGGTAGCAGTACTCTGGTCGGACGACGTTGCCGTCACCGTCAGCGTGAGCGAGCTCTGGGTTTCGAAGTCGAGCGTGCCCGTGCCCGACCGGGTGACGACGCCGTTGCTGTCGATGGCGAAGCGCGTATCGTTGAGGCTGTAGGTGACCGTCGAGCCCGCGTCGGGGTCACTCGCAGACGCGGTGATCCCGACCTTGGTACCAGCTGCCGCAAGTTCGGCAATCTGGTTGGTTGCCGGATCCGCATCGGCAGGCGCTTTGAAGGCGACCGGTTCGGGGCTGTCGAGAATGGCGAGCGAAAACGCCTGAGTGGCGGTGCTGTGGTCGGACGAGGTCGCCGTCACCGTCAACAGGATCGACGCCTGCGTCTCGAAATCGAGTGTTCCCGTGCCAGAGCGTTTGATGACGCCATTGTTGTCGATGGTAAAGCGCGCATCATCGATGCTGTAGCTGACCGTATCGCTTGCATTCGGATCCCGCGCCGATGCGGTGATGCCAACGGCGGTGCCGGCCGCCGCGAGTTCGGCGATCTGGTTGGTCGTCGCATCGGCGTCGGCGGGTGAGTTGAAGGCAACGGGCTGGGGGCTCCCGAGGACGCCGAGGGTGAAAGCCTGGCTTGCCGTACTTCCGTCCGACGACGTGGCCGTCACCGTCAGCGTGACCGATGGTTCGGTCTGGGCATTCAAGCTTCCGGTCCCGGAGCGGGTGATGACGCCATTGCTGTCAATGGCAAAGCGCGTATCGTTGAGGCTGTAGGTGACGGTCGAGCCGGCATCGGGATCGTTCGCCGAGGCGGTGATGCCGACCTTGGTGCCCGCGGCGGCGAGTTCGGCGATCTGGTTCGTCGCGGTATCGGCATCGGCCGGCGTCCTGAAGGCGACCGATTCAGGGCTGTCGAGAATGCCGACGGTAAAGGTCTGTGTGGCGGTGCTTTGATCGGATGAGGTTGCCGTCACCGTCAGCGTGATCGAGGCCTGTGTCTCGAAGTCGAGCGTACCTGCGCTCGACCGGGTGATGACGCCGTTGCTGTCGATCGCGAAACGTTGATCATCGATGCTGTAGGTGACAGTCGAGCCGGCATCGGGGTCGCTGGCAGAAGCGGTGACCCCGATCTTGGTCCCTGCCGCTGAAAGTTCGGCAATCTGGTTGGTGGCCGTATCGCTGTCGGCCGGGGTGTTAAAGGCGACGGGACTGCCTGCCGCCGGAACGTAATACTCAATGTGGAGGAGCGCGGCGCCCGTGGAGCTGCCTTCATAGGACTTCGCCGTGCGCGTGCCCGTGCCAGTCAGCATGAAAGCCATGTCGTTGAGTGCCGCCCAGCCGCCGCGGTCGACAATCTCCTGGACGATCGCCTTGAGGTCCGGCGTTCGCTCGGCAAGGCCAGCTTCATTGCGCACTGTCCAGCTTGCTGCATCCCAGGCAACGGATGCGTCCGTGGTCGGGCGTGAGGAGACATTGAACTTGATGGCCGTAAAGACTGCCGACTCGTCTGAATCTTCGCCACGGATCAGGAACGACGCAGTTCCAGAGCTCACCTCGTCGGAGGTGAACTGGATATAGGCGTTGGTAATGACCGCACCCCGTGGGACGTCGATCCCCGTGAAGCGCAGGCCGATGGTCTGGCGGGTGGTTCCGTCGTAGCCCATATCCAGATCGTTGATATTGGCGGATATGGTGCCGGAACTCTTCTCCTCGATGTCATCGGCAGCGGTGGCGATCCTTGTCTCGAAAGTCGGATCGGCGACAAGCGCGCTGATGGAGGCGCTGCTCAACGTGGCCGCACCAGGATCAATCTTGCTGGATGACGGGTCCGACGCGTTTGCGGTGGAACCGTGGAGCGTTCTGTCGTGGGTATCGTCCAACGACCTCCCATTGGCTCCGGAAGCGGCCGGCGTGTCGGTCGTATCCGCAGGCAGACCCTGGGACTTTGTGTCGTCGTCAATGGAAGAGTGGTGACCACGATTGCCGCCGAAGGCCTCCTCCCAGCTTGCGCTCAGGTCAGCCAGCGATCGCTGCACCAACCCTTGCGGGCGCACAGTCCAGATCGAACTTCCGACATCATCATCGAACAGGTAGCCGCCATGGGCGCCAAAACTCAATCCGAACTCGATCGAGAGCAGTTTTGGGTCGTCTAGGCCAGATGGAATGCTGGACAACTTAGACATGTCCAACCTCCTTTCCGCGGCTTGCGTATAAACGGGGCCAGCCGG
>NZ_JAEPRP010000267.1:0-6652 GCF_016652895.1 Ensifer sp. SSB1 | reverse complement strand
CGCCGTCTCGCCCGTCGACGCCAAAAAGTCGGGTAAGCCATCGCCGTTAAAGTCACCGGAGACTGCCGAGCCGTTGAATGAAGAATACAACGGCAAGGTATTCCCGGATGCGGCCAACCATAGGCCATACACGTTCAACTGTCGGAAAGGATTGACCTGAGTGTTCAACCGGTCGGAAGCGATCACCTCCATCTTGCCGTCATTGTCCATGTCGCGCAGCATTGGAATGCCGAGAAGCGGGACGCTGCCGAGGACGTGAACGAACGTTCGGCCTGTGCCAAAGAAGATATTGGTCTGATAATACGGGTCGCCCCTAACCGGTGCGTGAACGACGTCGGTGACACCATCGCCGTTCAGGTCGCCGTAGGAGCAAGCCGCGTTGACGCAGTCGCCCGGCAAGCCGTACGCGACCCAGGCGCCATTGACCAAACGATAGGCTGCGTTCTTCCAGATTATGCCCTGGCGGCCATTTCCCAGAAGTTCATTGGCATAACCAAGATTGCCATACAGAGTGTCGACGCCGTCGCCATCAGTATCGGCAACGGCCACCGCGGCTTCGCCTGTTCCAATTCCACCACAGACGGCTGCGTAGCCCCCGGTGCATGTCGTCATGCCCACGAGGTCAAGCGCGCCGTTCACCGGGAAGAACCGGTGGCTTGTGGTCGTCCAGCCGGCAACGCTGTGGGTGGCGCTCGGGAGGAAGATGTCCTTGGTCAGCTGGCCGCCGAGGAACCTGACCTAAAATGCTAGTGTAGGAACAGTTAAACCTCCAGACCATCTATTTTTGATACTGACGCCATTCGCATCAAATGATGTGAGTTGAACACCGTACGTCGGAGCCGAGAGCGAAGAGGATTGGACCTCAAGGACGCCGTAAATCTCATCGCGGCCGTCAAAGTTGAGATCGTCGACCTGTTGCGCATTAACGCCGTCCACGAAGTTGAGCTCGGTGTGCGGAAAAGCGAATGGCTTCCTGGTGTATGAGATGGCGTAACTGTCATAGGTCATCTGCCGGATGGTCTTGCTGGTGCCAGAAATCGGATTGGCGTTTGCGTCGAAACCGACGTCTCGGCCCCAGCGCGTGACCTTGACGAGGCGCGAGGTATTCGAGAGCGGGGCCTGATCATAGCTCAGCGAGTATGCGCTGTGATGCTGGCCGTTAGCGTAATTTACGACCGACTTCAGCCGATGCTTGATCCAGGTGAGAAAGTAGCCGTTCGCCGCCGTCTGGAAATCCGGGCGGGTGTCGTAGAAGAAGTGCGTGTAGTAGTTGGTGTTGTAGGTGATCCGCTGCGGCAGGCACATCGGCAGATCCGGGCACGTGTACTGATAGGTCATCACGTTGCCGTTGGTGTCGGTGACCGACGCCAGCACATAACGCCCCTTTTGGCTCATATCGAATTCCGGCGTACCCGCAGCCGGATTGAAATTGGCCACCGCGGCAACCGAGCGGAATAGCGACACAGTGCCGTCGCGCGCCGTCACCGTCCAGGTATTCGCGGCGCTGTCGAAGCGGATGCGGCGATAGTCCTCATTTTCGTTGGCATGCGTGCCGCCGGTCGCGCACGAAGCCGAAACCATGCCGGTTGTGCAAGCGACGAGTTCGCTTCCGTTCAGCAGATAGACGTCGCTCGCGTCATAGGCTGGCACACCGTAGCCAGGACTCGCGCGTTCGATGACGTCGAGGCCATCTACACCCCAGGCAAAGCCGGTGAATCCTTGATAGAGACCGCCCAGACGGCTCTTGCGAGCGGAATCGTAGGTAAGCGCCAGTTTGGGGGACAGGCTGCGGAAGGCTGGCACGTCGATTGCGATCGACTGCGTCATCGAACCGTTTCCGGTGATTTCCGGAACCGAAGCTTTCGGCAAGGCGCTGACCGGGGACTCGATCGCCGGCGCTGCGGCGGCCGCTGCAAGCGAACGTTCCAGGCGCGCGCCGTCCTTATCCTCGGCGCCTGGCTCCTCCGCATTTAGAACTGGGTTGGTATCGAGCCCAGTTCCTTCATCTGATTTGGTTTCTTTGCCACTTCCGTCGCCATTGCCGAGCCGAGTTCGATCAACCGTCGTATCCGGCTTCTCGTTCGCGGCCGCCTTGCTGCTTTTGCTTTCGATACCCGAACCGCCAAGGCTAGATCCAGCATTGCCGAAGCCACCGTCCGTTTTCGCGCTTCCGTCCGACTCCTGCGCTCTTGCGGCAGAGATCAGAAGCGAGTTCAGCGCACCTCCCTGCCCTTCCGCCTCAACCGACAAGGCAAACTAAACCGTGGCGGCCAATGCCGCAAAACCCAACAGATTGTGTCGCATGAACTCCCTCGACTGAACCGCCGAATCAATGATTTGGAATGCAGGCTATGCGCGCATGAGTAGATTACACAACCGTAAACTTGCTCAAGCGGATCTCTTTACACAACCGGATTCACGAACACCTTGATACAAGAGCTTCAAGGCAATGCGGGAGCGCTTGTAGATGTGCTGTCTCGGCTTACGGTCGGTCTCGACGTTGGGGGCGGAATGCGCTGCCACCGTGACCGTAGATAGCCTGTTTGCGCCGCCCAAGACGAGCAAGCGGCTGCTCATAGCCGATAGTGGCGCTCCCAACCGTGGTCGAAGCGTGCAGACGCACGCCATCGCCAGTCGGGTACACTTGGGTCCCAAGGCGGGTACGGAAGGTCGGCCACCGCTGTCCGCGTAGGTGAACGCATCGCCCAGAGAATCGTCCGGGTTCTCCGCCTCTATTAACCGCCCCTGCGAACCGACCAAATTAGGCCCTCGTCAGCACTTGCGTACTAGGCTTCCTTCAGCTTCAAGAGATGCAGCCACCGACCGTCGGCAAAACCCGCTGCAGATATCCATTAACGTTGCCTTCTCCGAAATCGATCTCCGTCGTCGACAAATAATTCAGCAGATCTTCGCAGATTTTTTTCGAGCCACCAAAGGCGTCTTCGAATATCCGCATCTCCTCCTCGCGACCGAAGACAAACGTATAGTTATCGTCGATGTGAGATAGCATGGATATGCCACCATCTGCCCGTGTAATGCCGCAGGGCCTCATACCCCACTCCATTGCATAGACGTATAGATAGTCGCGCCGAGCTGAACTGTAGGGGGCCCAAAAGAGAGGTTCGAATTCGAACAAACCTGTCGGTTGAAACCAATAGTAAGCGCCTCCTTCGAGAATTTGTGCAAAGAAGCTGTCGAATTGCTCCTCGCTCCACCTTTTTGAATTGGTTTCGCTTATCCCCAGAGTACCTTCGAGCACACGTGCGCGCGTCGCTGGAGTAGGAATTATCATCGTTCTATTTGCGTTGAATTGATCTCCAACGGCAAGAGCGTCAAGCTGTGGCAACAATATTTCAAGCGCTTTTAATTTTTCGATATCGCCCAGATCTCGCTTTCCGTCAAAAATCTCTTTTAGCTCGAAACGAATATTCTCTACCATTCCAACTCCTGTATTGTGCCTCTATCTTTTGTCTTTTCCGGTGAAGTTGCTGCGATCCCGGGACTCGTTTCCTGAGCGTACAGAATCCTTTGCGCCGGTCACGTCGTGCGCACTACGCT
The DNA here is from genome assembly GCF_016652895.1 of Ensifer sp. SSB1. NCBI lineage: Bacteria > Pseudomonadati > Pseudomonadota > Alphaproteobacteria > Hyphomicrobiales > Rhizobiaceae > Ensifer > Ensifer sp. SSB1. The sequence goes on along the minus strand of NZ_JAEPRP010000267.1, from coordinate 3,094 downwards.
GGACATCGATCTTAATGTTCCGCTCTTTCTTTTCTGGGTGTTGAATTTCAATTCCCGGGTTCCCAGTCGAATCTCGAACGGGATAACTGACAACTTTCGTGCCGTCTTTGAGAGTTATCACCTCAGACCCATTGGGCTTCGTATCTGACTTCGCGCCATTGAGGCCTCGAACTACGTCGAGATTTTTCGAAGCCTGTCCTGCGTCAATGCCAAGCTGTGTCTTGCTGGAATCTTTGTTTTGCTTGCCAGGCCAAGTACCTGCTGTCATCGCCTCTTCCACTTCGGCAAATCCTGGCGGCGGTGAACCTTCGGTCTCGTCGTCCGACACGGTTTCATTTGAAAGTGCGCCTTGAAACAACTTTACTCCAAGGGTGGCCGCAAGCAATGTGGCAACGGCCGCGGCACAGCCTCCAGATACGCACACCTCAAATGCGCCCACTGCGATAGGAACTGCAAACGCTATATGCCCATTAGGATCGCTCTTGTTGACCGGGTCATTTCCCGCGTAGGCATAACGGTTTGTGCCGACACCTTCGATGGTCGGATCAAACGAGTCCGGTGAAATAAAGCGGGCATTTGCTACGCCTGCCATCGGGGTGACAGCAAGGCTGGCAATGAGGAGGACGGCGAGTGCCCGCGCCAGCATATGGCAAAGAAAGGTCATAAGGTTGCGTCCTTGAGCATTCCGCGATGAGCCTGGATTAAGGGAAGTGTTGTTCTCATTCGCCTCCCTCCGAAAGCTCGATTTCCTTGCGCTTGCTCGGGATGATTACAGAGATCTGGCCGCTGTCGACCGTGTCCTCTGCCGGGATGAACCTTCCGAAGCACGGATCGTAATACCGGGCGTTGAGGTACTGCAGCCCGGTTTCAGGATCGAAGCGCTCGCCGATGTAGCCCTTCTGCGTGCGCATCGCCGTATTCGTCGGCTCACCGTACGCAGCATAGCCATTTTGCTCGACGAGGTTGCCGCTGGCATCCGTCACCTGGCGGACCGACGACAGGTGATCGCGGTGCAGGAACGTGGCGGTGGTGACACCAGTCTGCGCCACCGAGCTGATCTTCAGATCCGGGTGCGGGTAGCGCGTGTAGGTATCCTGCCCCGGTTTGCGATCGATCTCTACGTTGGCATCGGGATAGAGCGTCGTCGCAAAGGCATCGCTCTTCTTCACTCTCGAGCCTGATGGGCCGTAGACGAGTGTGGTTGTCGCCCCACCCTGTGAGACGGTCGACAACCGGTTGGCGCCGTCCCAGACGAGCGCGCGGCTGCCGTCGCTGACCATATTGCCGTTGGCATCATAGCCGATGGTGGCGCTACCGATTTTGGTCGGAGCGTGAGGTCGCATCCCATTGGCCGCCGGGTAGGCGTAGTTGCCCATCCGGGTGCGAAACGTCAGGTTGCCGTTATCAGCATAGGTGAAGGTCTCGCCCAGCGAACCACCGGGGTTCTCCGCCTTGATCAGGCGGCCGCGCGGATCGTAGTCGTAGACCCAGTTATCATTGGCAGTCGCCCCGGTAATTGTCTTGATCTTGCCGGAGAGATCACGAGTGTATTGGTTATTGAGCAACACAGTCGCGCCCTTGACCGTTTTCAGCCCGGTGAGCCAGCGCCGCTGCGGCGAATAGGTGAAGGTGGTCACGACGCCGTTGGCATAGGTGATCGATTTCGTCTGGCCGTCCGCCTCGTAGCTCGTCGCGGTGATGTACCCGGGTATCGTCGCCAAGAAGCCCGCGTCGTTATAGGTGTAGGGCGCGGCGGCGCTGCCGACCGCGAGCGGTGCGGGCGAGTATTCGACCGACACCGCTTTGTCCTGGCGGTCGCGGGTTTCGACCGTTGCATGTGCCGCGCCGTCGATTGTCGTCGTCATGCGCATCACCGAGCCCGTACCGTTATAGGTACGGCTGAAGATGCTCGATGCCGCGCCGTTCACCGCTTTGGTCATGAGACCGATGTTGTGCGATGGCGAAACGACCGCCTCGTCGTAGGTGTTGCGGGCCACGACCGTGGGGGTCGGTTCGCCGGGTTTCTGCACCTGCTGCAACGTCAGTCGATCCATCTGGTCGTAGGCCAGCGTCGTCACCGCGCCGCGTGCATCCGTCTGGCGGATCAGCCGATCGGCACCGTCATAAGCATAGGACCAGTTGCCGAGATTCGGGTCGTTCGCCGTCAGCCGGTTACCGACCAGGTCATAGGTGTAGGAAATCCGCGCGACGCCGGCATCGGTGACATTCAGCAGTCGACCGACCGGATCGTAGGACCGCGCCTGATCCATCACCCAAGCGGTACCGCTATACGAAAGCTCGTTGATCACGTTGCCATAAGTGTTGGTGTAGATAACGGTCTGCCGCCCGGCTTCGTCAACCGAATGGCGCCGATAGAGGGAGACGTTATCGGTACCCCAGGGAGTGGCCAATTCGGCCTGATACTGGTTCGTTCGGACGCTGCCGTCCGGATTGGCTGTGCGGACGACCCGATCCTGCCAGTCATAGGAGTTGACCGTCCATTGCGCGGTTTCGTCGGCAAAGCGTGGGTGGGCGATCTTGGCAGCGTTGCCACGCGCGTCATAGGCTGTGTCGACGATGCGCACCTGTCCCGTACCGGGTTCACCGGGAGACTGGGAACGCCACGGCCGTCCAAGACCATCGAAGTAGGTGCGCTTGATGACCTCGCTGCCTGTCGACGAACGTGGTTCGTGGGTGCGAACCGCCTGCAGTGCCGGATCGCCCTCGTTGTCGTAGCGAGTGTTTACGTATCGTCCAGAACCGGAGTGGGTATAGGAAAACGGGCGGCAGAAGGGATCGTACCCGAAGGTTTCGACAATGCCGTTCGGATCGGTCTTCGACGATGGCAGGCCGCAGACCAGGTCATAACCGGTCGCCGCCACAAAACGGGTATCAGCTGCATTGCCTCCGGTGGCGAAATAGCGCGGTGCACGTTCTTTGACCGGAAACATCGTATAGGTGGAATCGTAGTCCCATTCGGTGCGCGAACCGGCACCATCAACCGCCCAGATCCGATTGCCGCGGCTGTCGTAGCCGTACGTGCGGAAGATGTTGGCCCAAATTCCATCGGCATCGCCGCGTTTGGTATAGAGCC
>NZ_JAEPRP010000266.1:0-6839 GCF_016652895.1 Ensifer sp. SSB1 | reverse complement strand
CACCTACGGAATAAAGCTGAACAAGAACTATGCGCAGGGTGCTGATGGTAGGCTTGGCAACGATCACGTTGAGATCAAAACCATCACCCCGTTCAAGTCCAAGGACGAGGTTTTCGTCAAGGTAGCAGGTAACTTCAGCAAGCTCCTCGTCGTGAAGATCAACGCGGACTTTGAAGTCTCATCCCGGATGGTCCATCGCTCGAAGCTTCCCAAAACGGCGAAACCTCTCCTGAGGATACGATGGAGAGATCTGCCTCACGCCGATTGATGGCTTCGTCAGCGACCACGCCTTTCCGGCAGCGGAGACTCGGCGAAATCTCAGAAAAGTTCGGGGCTTAATCCAATCAAGCCGACAACAATGCAATGGCCACCCCCCGGGATTACAATCGCGAGCGAAACGCATCGATCATCGCCCTTGAGACATCGCCCGAATAGCAGATTGGGGCTGCTCCGCCGGGCTTCGAATACGCACTCCTGCGCCCGCACCGCCGCCCAGCCCGATCGCGACTTTCCGGGCATGGGCACGAGCCGCTATAGCCGGCAATCGAGTCAGCGATGATGCGCTGTACGATCACGGAATCGGAAATCCGCGGGACTTCGATTGGATCTTCACGAGACGACTCTGCGGATTCAGGTGTATCGCGCTTTGGCTCCGACCGAGGTTTGTCGGAACTTAGGAGATGCGATGCAATCCACCCCTCCCTCCGTGTGAGATTGTCTAGGACACGGGACCATTCACCATCGACTGACAGTAAGCGGACCGGCCGACCCGCATCGTAGCGATCAAGGATCGGAAACTTCTTCCCTGGTCCTTCTCGTAAGGCGACGCGCTTGCCGCGTACGAAAACCGTGGTGGTCACTTCCTCAGTGTCGGCGCTTTCAACCGCTGCAGAGGACCGGCCTTGCTGAGGCGTGGCCGCAGAGACTTGCGCGCTACCTCCGGCCACGGGATTCTGTTCTTGTACGACAATTCTTGCTGAAGGCAGCCGCGTCTCATTGACTGCCGCCCGGTCGTCGCTATTTGCGCCGAGCCAATAGATCATTGTTACAGCTACGGCCCCACCAACAAGAAATCTTCGCATGATACTTCCCCGCCCCTGGGTTGTATCATTTAGCGCTTTCCTGAAGTCGGCAAGCCCACGAAATAGTCATCCGGGCTCGTGACCGAGATCCGCATTTTCCTTCAACCACGGACGGAACTTGGCGATCGCGACCCCTGACGTGTCGCTCCGTTAACCGTTGCGGCTTTTTCGTGTTGCAACTTCAATTTGATCAATGTTCTCTGAATATAAACAGAGCGTGGGAGTATCAATCTTGCCGAGTTTTCCGTTCGGCCTCATTCGCATATGGGCATTCTGCCTGGCCCTTTCGCTTGTGTGTAATCCAGCGCTCGCTGCCACAAAGAAATTTGGTCCCTTCTCGTTCGAGGAGAGTGACCCCAGCGTCATCACCCTCACGGGCGAGATCGACCTCTATTCCGCCCTGAACTTCCGGCGGGCGCTGCATGCATCACAGAAAGCCAGGTTGCTGGTGCTCGATAGCGTCGGCGGCGCTGTCCAGATGGCACTGTTGATTGCCGACGACGTGCATGAGAGGCGCCTCTCCACCTTTATTCCGAAAGGAAAAGGTTGCTACTCGGCCTGCGCCTTTATTTTTATGGCGGGTATCGAACGCCAGGTGGACGGTGAGCTTGGCGTCCACCAGATCTCCAGTGAATCGAACGATCTGGTGAACGCACAGCTGTCAATTTCCGATATCATCGACATGCTCGCTCGTTTCGATACGTCGGCAGAAGTCATGACAACGATGTTCAAGACGCCTCCGTCGCAGATGCATGTGTTCTCGAGCGAAGAAATCGCTCGCTATAAGCTCAACCGCAAGAACGCCGAGACAGCGTCGAACGAGCCGATCCCCACAACTCCGGCCGTCAGTCTCGAGGGTGCGCCCCCCTCGACGGCAAACTCAACCGCAGTCCCCACCCCTGAACCAAACAGCCAACAAGTGGCCGCTACCAACCCTTCGCCTATCGATCCCGGTCAGAGTGAGAAACTGTCGGCAATTGAAGAGTTTGCCCGTAAGCCGACGCGTATCGCCGTCTACACCGGCCTTGACCTGTTTGGCGATGACCTCGCGTCGAAGAGAACGGTCGACGTCGCCGAGTGCGCCACGAGCTGCCTGGAGGAAGACGACTGACGGAGGAAGTTCCCCTCGATACACTACACCCGTCGGCTCATAACCGATTGGTTGCAGGTTCGAGTCCTGCCGGGCCCACCATTTCACAAATACTATTCGCCAGACGCTTCGCCTGCTTCAGTCTCCGGCGGCCGCATGACCGTTACAGTGTTGGTCTAATTCGGAGACAACTTCTTGGTGCCACCGATCGGAACTCGATCAATACGAGGTTTCGGCACAGCGGTAAGACGCATTTTGCACGTGCAGCCCACCGGGCTGCATAGGACTCCGGAGTCCCCGGCGCAGACCTTGTCGTTCATAGCTTTGCAGTCGGCGCCGTCCCAAGTGCCTGTGCATGTGCACTGGTTGGTATTCACATCACAGCTGAAGCCAAGCGACGATCCCTGCAGTTTTCGCGTGGTGGCTTCCGATGGATCGGGCATCAGAACAGCCACGAATAGCGCTAAAACGACCTTCTTCATTTTCCCCTCCCCGTCGCGGTCGGATCTGCATCGACCGATCTGAACAGCCATGTTATATTAGTAATTATGAATATTATTGCATAGCGGGGACGACTGCGAAGAAAACGCTCAGACAACTTTATGTTTACGTGCACTGCAGTCGATGTAGGTGGAATCAATAGACGGGGCTGCATTGACAATTTAGTCGCTCGCGGGCCGCAGGTGTTCCTTCCAAGGAAGAACGCGCCGGCGCGATCTGTGAGCGGCTCCGAAATTCGTGATGACTTCGAGGGAGGCGGGTAATGAAGATGATCATTCTTTTCGCAGCACTAGCGCTCACGGCAACGGCCGCAGCGGCGGCGAGCAGATTGGGTGGGTCCCAGAGTTCGAACTTCTCCTGCGACGTCAACAGCGGCTATTGCACGTGCGAAGGCAGCTGGGAGGGGGCAGACTGCAAGGGAATGCTACCTAATTGCAAGCTGACGGACTCGAACGGGGACATCTGGCACAACTGCGAAATTGGCAAAGGCTGTAAGTGCAGGATGTTCAGGATGGCGCCGAAGCCAAAACGGGGGGAGTTGCAGCCCGTGCAAAAAAAGTGAATTAGCTGATCTCGTAATAGAAAAGCTGAGGCGGGTAGCCGCAGTCTACCCGAAGCCCTGTCATGGCGACGCTTTCCCGTTGCAGTGCCCGCGTGATTTGCGGACACCGCAACCGGCTTGCACGCATCGCCACAGGAAAGTCCCGGCCGCCTGTCCGACCCTTCCTCTTACCGCCTGAGGAGGGGCTTTTGCGCTTGCCGGATCGGAAACTGCAAGCCATTTGTAGACACGCGTCAATGGCATTAGATTTGACCCCACCACCATTGTCCTCTTTCGTCTGGCTCACTGGACAGCATTGAACCAAGCACTCATTACGCGATCGTCGAAGCGATCTCGAAGCCCGCCGTGGCCACCTGTTGGTCAGCAAGGGTGAGCAAAACCCCTTGTCGCCCTTCTCCGCACGGCGGTTAAGCGTCCAAGAATATGTCGCCGGGCACAGCCGGATATGGGAAAGATCGCGGTCCCCACGCGTTAGGCGGCGCCACTTCCGCCGGCGGCGCGGTCTCCACGAGGTCGGTATTGCACCACGTGCCGGTGATGCAGTCTGGATGCCTCGAACTTCAACGATTGCGGGACTGTGCGACAGAGCCGGTCGGCTGAGGCACTTGAGTGATACGGGACCGGCGATGGCTAGGCCGCGCCGCGTGCGGCTCCCGATGATACATTATGCGATCCAGAACGCACAAAGGGAACATTGCGTGATCTGCCCGAAGTAGCGTCAGCCAAAAAGCGATCAGAGCCCGGCCTGGACGCCGGGACCTGTACGCACTCCAAAGGAACTTAACTCTGCTACGCCACTGCGATCTTCGGCGGCTGCCACGATCCGTCGATGATTGCGTCCCTGCCCTAATAGGCGCGGATGAAGAGTAGCGCGTAGATCGCGGCAAGGCTGTTGCGTATCACGCAAATCCCAGCCGACCGGGCTCTAAACACCACGTCCTCCAGAACACGAGTTGGTCGGATGCTGTTCCCGAGCGCTGCGGTCTAGGGATCCTGCCGCACCTTCGGCACGAAGCCCACTGTGAAACCGAATAGCCGGCCAATCTTATCCAACGTCTCCAACGTCGGGTTGGCAGTGCCCGCTTCGATTTCCGCGACCTGTCTACGTGTGAGGCCGAGGGTGTCGGCAAACTCCTGCTGGGTGAGGCCAATGCTTTTCCGCATATCCATCACAGCATCCGGCAAGCGCAAGTCGCCACGTCGCGCGTGTTCCGCAACGTCATGACGCATCACCGAAATCTGCTCTTTCGTCGGTTTTTTCCATCGGGCCACTCGATCAAGCTCCTTCCGGTTTAGAGAACGCAACTTCAACACTGTCGGCGATCTCGCTGCAGCGCATCATGGCCCGTTCGATGATGACATCCGGCGCTCCCAACTCCTTCGCATGGCTCGGAGCCAGTCTCAGGCGCTGTGCAAAAGCCCGCAGCTCAACTATCAGCTTGGCCTGAACGTCGCCATCGGGCCAGACCTCAGCGCAAATCCGTTTCCAGTCAGGAGAATGGTCCAGGCCGGCGTCGCGCATGGAGACCCAGCGGGTAGATCGCACAATGCCCTCTTTCGCCAGACGCATCGGCGCAAAGTCAAAGAGTGGCGACAGTCGGATCGTTCCGTCCGGGTACTTGCTCAATGCGGAGTTCCGACCGTGGTTATCTGGATTGCCGAGCGCCAGGTTGGCGATATCGCGTTTCAAGTATTCTGCGACGTCGGCACTCGGGTCGCCCGAGTGCCGCTTCAGTAAATCGATATACGCCTCATGTGTGCCGATGTGACCGAACTCAGCAACACCAATCGCGGAAACGAGGCTTTCCTGTCCGAGGCGGATCGTTTGTCCGTTCGCGCCAAAGCTTCGATCAAAACGAGGAATGATGAGCACGCCGTCAGCGTAGATCGATGGTTCTTTGACGTTGAGACCGAGTTCCAGCGCAATTCGCGAATAGTGCGCTTCGCCCTCTAGTATGATGCGGTCAACGACTTCGGTGCTACGAACAAGCTTTACGATGACGTGCCGTAAGGCATCGTCATCTTTCACGATGCTGTCGGGATAAAAGAGCCCGTCTTTCGCCTGGGTCATTGACACTTTCGGCCATTCACCCTGCAATCCGCTAGAACCGGAAGCCAACATTGCGAAACGGTCGGCAACTTCCATAAAGCGGTCCGATCGCCCGAGGATATCCGCCTCCGTTACGCCCTGCCGTTGCAAGCCGCTCAATCGAGCGGACTCCGCGTCTGCCGCTTCCTTGATGCGGATATTGCCAATTCCGCCCGTCGCGGCTCGCAGCAACAAAGATAGATCCGATGAACGGGCCACTTCGTCGAGCCCGATGTGCTCGGTCAACTTTCGCCGCGCATGGCCTTGTGGCATGAGATCCAGGAGGAAGGCTGGCCAGTGGCGGCTGTACCGATTTTCAAGGTCAATCGGATAGCGAACAGACAATGCGCGGTGATCGCAAATGGTCTGACCCGCAGCGAAACCCTGCGCGGCCGTGGCGAGAAAGTAGTCGAGATCGTAGTCGACGACCGAACTACCGACGTAGCCGGCATCGTCATCTTTCAGCTCAAGATTTGCAGCGTCGTGCCATTTGCCGTCAAAGTGGATCTGCAGCGTCAGTTTCATTTTTAGACCCCTTTAAGGGGATAAATACCGCCATGACCCGATTTTATCAACCCTTAAAAGGGTCGGAAAATCCTAATTGAAGTGCACACGCCGGTTTTCAGGGGTAGGGGTTCAGCCTCCCTCTTGCAAATGTGCGCGGAACACTTCGGCCGGCGTCCTGTAGTCGAGGCACTTTCGCGGCTGGTCGTTGAGATGGCGAGCGAGCTGGATGAAGATCGACGGTTCCGAGCATCGCTGGTTCGAAGATCGGGGCGATCCATGTTCATTGCTGGTGTTCATCGATGATGCGACCGGCAAGCTGATGCAGTTGCGGTTTGTGCGCTCGGAAAGTGCGTTCAGCTATTTCGAAGCGCTGGAACTCTATCTGAAGGCGCATGGTGCTCCCGCCGCGTTCTATTCCGACAAGCATTCGGTGTTCCGGGTGGCGAAGAAGGATGCCAAGGGCGGTCAGGGCATGACCCAGTTCGGGCGTGCACTTTGCGAGTTAAACATCGAGATTCTTTGCGCAAACTCGAGCCAGGCCAAGGGCCGGGTCGAACGGATGAACCGGACGCTACAGGACCGGTTGATCAAGGATCTGCGCCTGGAGGGCATCTGCGGCATGGACGACGGCAACGCTTTCCTGCCTCGGTTCATGGAGCGCTATAACCGCCAGTTTGCCATTACCCCTACCCGATCTGACGATCTGCATCGGCCGCTGAACCTTGCCCCGGATCGGCTGCGCGACGTGCTATGCAAACGTGAGCAGCGTTATGTCGGTGCCCAGTTGACGTTTTCGTTCGAGCGCCAGCGGATCATGCTGGAGGAGACCGAGGTGACGCGCGGGCTGGTCGGTCGCTATGTCGAGACCTACGCGCTTGCCGACGGCAGGCTGGATGTGCGGTGGAAAGGGCATTCCCTGCCCTACCGGGTGTTCGACAAGGACCAGCGGGTGACGCATGTGCGCCGCGAAGCAGTCATTGAAGCGATCAAGCCCGACGCCGGAGGCGG
>NZ_JAEPRP010000265.1:0-6950 GCF_016652895.1 Ensifer sp. SSB1 | reverse complement strand
GGGTGGCGCGACGTGCTGCTCGCCGCCGAAACCAATGTCGAGGACATCCTGGCAACGCTTTCCGAAGGCAAGCGACCGGATCTGGTGATCATCGACTCGATCCAGACACTTTGGAGCGACATCGTCGATTCGGCACCCGGCACCGTCACCCAGGTCCGCACCGGCGTCCAGGCGATGATCCGCTTTGCCAAGCAGACGGGAACCGCCGTCGTTCTGGTCGGCCATGTCACGAAGGAAGGCCAGATCGCCGGACCGCGCGTCGTCGAGCACATGGTCGATGCCGTGCTTTACTTCGAAGGCGACCGCGGCCACCATTACCGCATTCTGCGCACCGTCAAGAATCGCTTCGGGCCGACCGACGAGATCGGCGTGTTCGAGATGTCCGACAAGGGATTGCGCGAAGTCGCCAACCCATCGGAACTCTTTCTCGGTGAGCGCAACGAGAAATCCCCGGGCGCGGCAGTTTTTGCCGGCATGGAAGGTACCCGCCCCGTGCTCGTCGAAGTGCAGGCGCTCGTCGCTCCGACATCGCTCGGCACGCCGCGGCGCGCCATCGTCGGCTGGGATTCCGCCCGCCTGTCGATGATCCTCGCCGTGCTCGAAGCGCACTGCGGGGTACGGCTCGGCCAGCACGACGTCTATCTCAACATTGCCGGCGGTTACCGCATTTCCGAGCCCGCTGCCGATCTAGCTGTGGCTTCCGCACTGGTTTCATCGCTTGCCGGGCTTGCCCTTCCTGCGGATTGCGTCTATTTCGGCGAAGTCAGCTTGTCGGGCGCCATCCGGCCGGTTGCGCATACCGCACAACGCCTTAAAGAAGCCGAGAAGCTCGGGTTCTCACAGGCGGTCCTGCCGTCCGCGTCCACCGAATTGCCGAAAAACGGCAATGGCCGATGGAGCGAAATGGAAAGCCTGCCGGATCTGGTGGCGCGCATCGCGGGTTCGCGAAATGCGCTGAGACCGGCGGAAAACGAGGACTGAAGACGCGGATGTCGCAGACCGTCCTCTACTGCATAAGCCCCTAGATCGGGATCGATCTAGGGACAAATTTATGCAGCAGATCTGAGCGTTGCAGCGACCTTTGCGCGTCCGAAAGACGCGCGGCGCTGTGAGGGCCGCGAGCAGGCTGCAGATGCCCTGGACATCAGGCAGGGCCGATGGCGGATAGGCTTGAGGAGACCCGGACGAACCGGGTCCGGAGTAAGGACAAAATGCCCATTACAATTCTCGACGGTATCGTTCTCGGCGTCGCCCTGTTTTCCGCAATCCTGGCCATGGTTCGAGGGTTCTCGCGCGAGGTGCTCTCGGTGGCGAGCTGGGTAGGTGCGGCCGCGGCTGCCTATTTCCTCTACCCGCAGCTTCTGCCCTATGCCAAGCAGTACACCAATAGCGATACCGTCGCGCTGATCGGATCGGCGGCGGTGATCTTCCTGGTCGCGCTGATCATCATTTCCTTCATCACCATGCGGATTGCCGATTTCATCATCGACAGCCGCATCGGTGCGCTCGACCGCACGCTCGGCTTCCTGTTCGGGGCCGCGCGCGGCATTCTGCTGGTCGTCGTCGCCATGCTGTTCTTCAACTGGCTCGTCGCGCCGCAGCAGCAGCCGGGCTGGGTCACCCACGCCAAGTCGAAGCCGCTCCTCGACAATCTCGGCAACAAGCTGATCGCGCTGCTGCCGGAAGAAGCCGACGCCACCATTCTCGACCGCCTGCGCGGCAAGGATACGACCGGCGAAGGTGAAGGCGAAGCACCGGCAACGGCACCCGGCCAGGCACCGACGACGACGCCGGAACAGGCGCCCGCCGACGACGCACCGGCCACCAACGGCTGAGACAGGAACGATTTGCCGACAAAGCCCGCCCCGCGGGCTTTGTCCTTTTGGGGAATAACGCTTGCAGCCGTTTTCAGCTAAGATCGCTTGAAGACGGCGGGCCTGATCACGATATGCGCACCGGTACGGAGCAAAGGCGACTGTGATGACCGATCTGAGATCCATGGAAATCCACGATGAACTCGAAGGCGATGAGCTGCACGAAGAGTGCGGCGTCTTCGGCATATTGGGGCACTCGGACGCGGCAGCGCTGACGGCGCTCGGCCTGCATGCGCTCCAGCATCGCGGCCAGGAAGCAGCCGGCATCGTCACCTTCGACGGCAAGCAGTTCTGCACCGAAAAGCGCATGGGCCTCGTCGGCGATCATTACACGGATCCGGCGACGCTGGCGAAGCTTCCGGGCTTCATGTCGATCGGCCATACCCGCTACTCGACGACAGGCGAAGTGGCGCTGCGCAACGTGCAGCCGCTCTTTGCCGAACTCGAAGTCGGCGGCATCGCGGTCGCCCATAACGGCAACTTTACCAACGGCCTCACCCTTCGCCGGCAACTGATTGCCGACGGCGCAATCTGTCAGTCGACCTCCGACACCGAAGTGGTCCTGCACCTGATCGCACGGTCCAAGCAGACCTCCTCTTCCGATCGCTTCATTGACGCCATCCGCCAGATGGAAGGCGGCTATTCGATGCTGGCGATGACGCGCACCAAGCTGATCGCCGCGCGCGATCCGATCGGCATCCGCCCGCTCGTCATGGGCGAACTCGACGGCAAGCCGATCTTCTGCTCCGAGACCTGCGCGCTCGACATCATCGGCGCGACCTATGTTCGCGACGTCGAGAACGGCGAAGTGATCATCTGCGAAATCCAGCCTGACGGTTCGATCTCGATCGATGCACGCAAGCCCGAGATCTCGCAGCCGGAGCGGCTCTGCCTGTTCGAATATGTCTACTTCGCACGGCCGGATTCGGTCGTCGGTGGCCGCAGCATTTACGTTTCGCGCAAGAACATGGGCATCAACCTCGCCAAGGAAGCACCCATCGAGGCGGACGTGGTTGTTCCAGTGCCGGACGGTGGCACACCGGCGGCCCTCGGCTATGCGCAGCAGAGCGGCATCCCGTTCGAATACGGCATCATCCGCAACCACTATGTCGGCCGTACCTTCATCGAGCCGACGCAGCAGATCCGCGCCTTCGGCGTCAAGCTCAAGCATTCGGCCAACAGGGCGATGATTGAGGGCAAGCGCGTCATCCTCGTCGACGATTCGATCGTGCGCGGCACGACGTCGGTGAAGATCGTGCAGATGATGCGGGATGCCGGCGCGCGTGAAGTACATGTCCGCGTCGCCAGCCCGATGATCTTCCATCCGGATTTCTACGGTATCGACACCCCGGATCGCGACAAGCTGCTCGCCAACCAGCATGCCGACCTCGCGTCCATGTGCCGCTATATCGGCGCCGACTCGCTCGAGTTCCTGTCGATCGATGGCCTCTATGAGGCGGTCGGCGGCGAAAAGCGCGATCCCAAGGCACCGCAATTCACCGATCACTATTTCACCGGGGACTATCCGACCCGCCTTCTCGACCAGGAAGGCGCCAGCAATGTCCGCAAACTTTCGGTTCTCGCCAGCAACGGATAATCAGAAAACAAAATGACGATCGATCTCAAAGGCCGGGTGGCCGTGGTCACCGGCGCGTCGCGCGGTATCGGCTATTTCACCGCTCTCGAACTGGCCAAGGCCGGTGCCCATGTCGTCGCCTGCGCGCGTACCGTCGGCGGCCTCGAGGAACTCGACGACGCAATCAAGGCGGCGGGCGGTTCGGCCACGCTGGTGCCGTTCGACCTCGCCGACATGGCGGCGATCGACAAGCTCGGCGGCGCCATCAACGAGCGCTGGGGTAAACTCGATATCCTGGTCGCCAATGCCGGCGTTCTCGGCACGATCTCACCGATCGGCCATGTCGAGGCGAAGGTGTTTGAAAAGGTGATGAACATCAACGTCAACGCGACCTGGCGGCTGATCCGTTCGCTGGAGCCGCTGCTGATCAAGTCGGATGCCGGCCGCGCGCTGATCCTGTCTTCGAGCGCCGCACACAAGTGCAAGCCTTTCTGGGGCCCCTACTCCGCCTCCAAGGCTGCCGTCGAGGCGCTGGCCCGCACTTGGGCCGGCGAAACGCAGCGCCTGCCGCTGCGCATCCTCTCCGTCGATCCGGGCGCAACCCGCACCGCCATGCGCGCCCAGGCGATGCCCGGCGAGGATCCGGAGACCGTGCCGCACCCTTCCGACGTTGCCGCCAAGCTGCTTCCGCTCGTCGGCCCCGACCAGACCGAGACCGGCAAGCTCTATATCGTTCGCGAGGACAAGATCGTCGACTACCGGATGCCCGAATAGTCTTTGACGCATCGCTCATGGAAAAGGCCACCGTGTCCCCACGGTGGCCTTTTCTTTTGTCCGTAATTTCTGAAGGGCTCGTCGTTTCGCAGCTTTCGACGGAACGCTTCAGTCCTTGTCGCCAGGCAGACCGTCACCGCCGGTCGACGGATGGGCCGGCCAGTCGCCGCCATATTTGCGCTGCCACGAGCGTGCGCCAAACGGCAGCGTGATCAGGTAGCCAAGTGCCGTCAAGGCCATCGTTTCCCAGGTATAGGTCATCAGCGTCGCCACGTAGAAGACGACACCGAGAATGGCCGGCAGGACGAGGTCGCGGCGCACGCGGCTATTTTCCGATTTTCCGGACCACACCGGCAGACGGCTGACGAGCAGGAAGGCGATCAGCACCGTATAGGCGGAAGCAATCAGCGCGAAAGTGCGTTCCGGCGCAAGACCCAGGAGGCCGAGATAGACCGGCAGCAACACCAGCATGGCGCCCGCGGGTGCCGGCACACCGACAAAATATTCCGACTGCCAGGGCGCCTTGGACTGGCGCTCCGCCATGACGTTAAAGCGCGCCAACCGCAAACCGCAGGCGATCGCATAGATCAGTGCGGCGATCCAGCCGATCGAGCGGGCCTGATCCAGGATGAAAACGTAGAGCACAAGCGCCGGCGCAACGCCGAAGTTGATGATGTCGGCGAGCGAGTCCATCTGGCCACCGAAATTCGACGTCGCCTTCAGGGCGCGTGCTACACGGCCGTCGATGCCATCAAGGAACGCTGCGAGCAAAACCATGGCGACGGCGAGCTCGATGCGGTTTTCGAAGGCCAGCCGAATGCCGGAGAGGCCTGCACAGATCGCCAGCACCGTGATCAGGTTCGGGATCATCAGGCGCAGCGGTATCTCGCGCAGACGAGGACCGCGACCGGTGTCGTTGGAGCCGTTCGCGTCGCCGGCCACTTTCGGCGGTTCGGTCGATTTTTCCTGTTCAGAGCCTTCCATGTACACTCCTTACGCGCGGCGGCTGATGACCGGGCCCTTGGCCGAGCCGAATTCGGCAAGCACGGTCTCGCCGGCAACCGCAGTCTGCCCGACGCTGACGCGCGGCTCGGCTCCTGCAGGCAGGAAGACGTCGAGGCGCGAGCCAAAGCGGATCAGGCCGAAGCGTTCGCCTGCGTCCAGCGAGCCGTTTTCATACTTCCAGCAGAGGATACGACGTGCGACGAGGCCGGCAATCTGGACGACGCCGATCTGGCCGTGCTTGGTCTCGATCACCAGCCCGTTGCGCTCGTTCTCGTGGCTCGCCTTGTCCAGCTCGGCATTGACGAACTTGCCGGCGCGATAGGCGACGCGGGTGATGGTACCAGCCATCGGCGCACGGTTCACATGGCAATTGAACACGTTCATGAAGACCGAGATGCGAAGCATCGGTCCCGAACCGAGATTCAGCTCTTCCGGCGGCATGACCGTTGCGATCGACGAAACACGGCCGTCGGCCGGGCTGATCACCAGATCGTCATCGAGCGGGGTCATGCGCTCCGGGTCACGGAAGAAATAGGCGCACCAGGCGGTCAGCACGAAGCCGATCCACATCAACGGCTCCCACAGGAAGCCAAGCACCAGCGACACGACGAAGAAGATCGCGACGAAGCGATAGCCTTCCTTGTGGACCGGTACGAGCGTGTTGCGGATCGTATTGACCAGGCTCATGAACTCTACTCCAGATTTTCCGTGGAACGTGAACTAGCGCGAAATGCCCTGGCGGGCAACGTCGCCCGCCAGACAGCGACAAAACGCGTCGCGCTCAGCAAAGAAAGAAATCATCCCTAGACCGCCGGTTCGCCGCGCGTGACGATACCGAGATCGTCGCTCTCGCGCACCCGCTTCAACTGCTCTTCCGCCTGCGTTGCTTCGCGCTGGCGGCTCCACATCGAGGCGTAGAGGCCGTCGCGATCGATCAACTCGCCATGGGTGCCTCGCTCGGCGATGACACCATCCTTGAGCACGATGATCTCGTCGGCGTTGATGACGGTCGAGAGACGGTGCGCGATGACGAGCGTCGTGCGATTGCGCGATACGACGTCGAGCGCCGACTGGATTTCCTGCTCCGTGCGCGTGTCCAGCGCCGACGTCGCCTCGTCGAGGATCAGGATCGGTGGGGCTTTCAGGATCGTGCGGGCGATTGCGACGCGCTGCTTCTCGCCGCCGGAGAGTTTCAGGCCGCGCTCGCCGACCATGGCCTGGAAGCCTTCCGGCAGCGTGCGGATGAAGCCGGCGATCTGTGCGGCTTCGGCGGCTGCCTCGACCTCGGCCTCACTGGCCGAGACCCGGCCGTAGCGGATGTTGTAGGCAATCGTGTCGTTGAAGAGCACCGTATCCTGCGGCACCATGCCGATGACCGAGCGCAGGCTCTTCTGCGTGACCGTGCGCACATCCTGGTCATCGACGGTGATCGCTCCCTCCTGCACATCGTAGAAGCGATAGAGCAGCCGGGAGAGCGTCGACTTGCCAGCGCCCGAAGGGCCGACGACTGCGACCGTCTTGCCGGCGGGCACTTCGAAGGTGATGCCCTTGAGGATCGGTCGCGCCGGATCATAGGCGAAATGCACGTCCTTGAAGGCGATGGCGCCCTTTCCAATGGAAAGTTCGGTCGCGTCGGGGCGGTCCACCACTTCGGCGCGGACGTCGAGAAGATCGAACATGTGCTCGATATCGGTCAGGCCCTGGCGGATTTCGCGGTAGAC
>NZ_JAEPRP010000264.1:0-6980 GCF_016652895.1 Ensifer sp. SSB1 | reverse complement strand
GTTTTCAAGCACATAGTCGATGGCGCGATTGCGCGCGCCGCCCGGCCCCGCATTGCGGCCGAAGACGACGTGGATGTCGGGATGAGCGGCAGAAAACAACAGCAACTGGTCGAAGGTTTCGTGCCGCGGATCGCCGTCGACGGAGACGACGATGGCGATCCGGCAATCTGAAAGCACTGACGCCAGTGCGGACTCAATCGCCTCGAGCGCCAGCGCCGCGTGCCCGTAGAGCGGCATGGCAATCGCGATCAGGTCGCGTGGATCGCTACTGCTGGACATGAGACGCACCACCCGACTGTTTTACCATCCGGAAGCCCGATACCTTGAGCCATGAAAAGTCGACGGAGTCGGTGACCGCACGGCTGAGGATCATCAGATCCATGGGCTGGCGCACCGGCTCGTCCAGTTGGAAATTGATGTTGATCGGCTGTTGGTTCGTCACCTCGCGCCAGCCGCTGAAAAAGGCTGAAGGCTTGGCAGAACCTTTGCGGGCGAGCTCGGCAACTTCCGAGCGCGCGTTCGAATTGGCGGGTGCCAGCAGGAAGCTGACGGCGGCAGGCGCGCCCTTCGGATGATCGACGATGGCGCTTGCGGAAAACGATATGGTTCCGGGCTCCACGGCCCGGCCGATGGCGCCGGCCGACACGCCGCTCGGTAGTGGATGGCAGACCACCGCGTGTTCGTGCTCGAGGAAGCGTACCGTCTGGAACTCCGGAACCACCGGAGTGACAGAAACATCGACGATCTGGCTCAACAGATCCACCGACAGCCGATAGTCCTCGATGAAGTGACCGTCGAGCAGCGCCGTTGGCGCGATCATGTTGGGCATGCGTGCCGGCTTGACGCCGGGAAGGCCCGTATAGATGCGGAACGCAAGCGGTCGCAGGTCAAGGTCGGCATGACGCGTTTCAGAGCGTGCCGTGTAATGCTCGCTGGCGATGGGATAGCCGAGCGAAAGGCCGATGGTTTCCGAGCCGGTGGTCGACACCCTCACCCGCAGGGTTCTTGCACCGCCTCCGCAGGTGCGCGGCAGGGCGAAGAAATTCCAGGTTGGGACCAGCTGTGAAAACGGCACGGACCATTCGGCCACCCCTTCGCCGCTTTCGACATAGCTCAGCACAACAACCAGCTCGCCGCCATCTCGCGGAACCGAATTGAAGTGAAGCGCAATGCCCGCCACGCCATGGCTAGAAACCGGCAAGAGCTGTTCGACGAAGGCATTGGCGATCAGATGGCCGATGCCCTCATCCTTAGGGTCGACATAGGGATCGTGCGCAAAGACCTCGGTGACCGGCTCCCAGTTGCGGGCCTGAAAGGCATCTTCGAGCGCGCGGTAGTTTTCGAGCAGCGTTTCGCGCTCGCGGCGCAGCAGCGCAAGCTCCGAGGTGATTGCGCTTGAAAACCGCGCAAGACGCCCGACGCCGCCATCGACCAGCGCCTGAATGAGGGCTGCACTTTCCGTCGCCGTGTGTGCGCTCAAGCGTTTAACCGGAAATTCCGGCACTGTGCCAAGCGCGCGCAGGGATACGAGCCGCTCCGCAAGGTCCTCCTCCCCCTCCTTCGAGAAAGCGAGCCCGATCAGCGGGAATACGTTTTCGAGAGTGGTTTTCTCCCGATCCCCTGCAGGAAGGAAATGGACCAGATGCTCGATGCCGCTCCCTTCGACACTCGCCCTGTCGTGATCCGATGCCACCACCAGCTTTCGCTTCGCCTGCGAATACCTCACGCCAGAAGACATCAACTCTTGCACGCGCCACCTTCAAAAAAATGAACAACTTCCCTCTGAAGTTGAATTCGCCGAGACGAAATAAGTCGGCGAATTCAAGCTCCTACGAAAAATCATATCAAGGTTATTTGCAGTGCACAATAAGTGATATTCGTGTTTTTCGCGAATTAATACTTCAGATTTTGAAGTATTATGCAGATGAGACCAGTGAAATATTAGAGGTGTTGGTGCTATTTGTCGCCTTATCCAGCAACATCATCTGTCGGGCGATGCAATCACCCAGCCGGAACCGCTGCTCGATCGTCCGACGGGCGGCCGCACGGATCTCGGTATACTTTTCCGGATGCCGCAACGCTTCGGAGACGACACCCGCGAGCGCGTCCGTATCAAAGAACGGCACGAGGATGCCGTTGCGACCGGAACTCACCACTTCCTGCATCGGGGCGGTATCCGACCCGATGACAAGCGCGCCGCAGGCCATGGCTTCCAGCACCGACCAGGAGAGCACAAAGGGATAGGTCAGATAGATGTGGGCCGCGGAGATCTGGAAGAGTTGCCGCAGCACGGCATGCGGCACGACGCCCGGAAACAGGAACCTGTCGGCCGGCACATCCAGGGACTGGAGGAGATAGTCCTTCCAGGAGCCTCCGCCCGGTGGCGGAGCACCGTAGCTGACGCCATCCCCCCCGACGAACACGAAGAGCGCCTCGGGGTGCTCGCGCGCGACTTTCGCAGCCGCGGCAAGCGCCTGTGGAAAACCGCGATAGGGCTCGAG
The DNA here is from genome assembly GCF_016652895.1 of Ensifer sp. SSB1. Lineage (NCBI taxonomy): Bacteria > Pseudomonadati > Pseudomonadota > Alphaproteobacteria > Hyphomicrobiales > Rhizobiaceae > Ensifer > Ensifer sp. SSB1. Next base: position 4,479 of record NZ_JAEPRP010000264.1, on the reverse strand, counting down.
ATCACGGGCGACAAAAGTGACGATCGGCGGATCGCCGGCCCTCAGCACCCGCCCATTGGGAAGCTTGAGGGAGGCCGATGGATCCGGCCGGAAGACACGGGTATCCACACCCTCATGGCAGACCGCGATGCGTCCGCGGTACTCGGCCGGATAGAGGCTTCTTTGCCATTGGGTCGGACTGATGCCACCGTCCAGTGCCTCTAGCGATAGGAGCTGGGCCATGTTGCGCAGACGCAACCGCTTTCGCGTATCCGAATCGGGCTGATCGTCCGGGGCAAAACCGATGTCCGCCCCCTCGGCGCGATAGAAGAATTCGCAATAACCGAGTGCTGGAACGTTCGGCAGCACGTCCTTAACGAACATCATGCTGCCCCAACCGGTGTGCCCGACGATGACATCAGGCACCTGGCCCTGCTTCGCCATCGCCTCGAAGGTCTCTGCGACCCGGTAACCTATCCGGACGTGGTGGTCCGGGACGCCCAAATGCCTTGCCATTTGCGCATTGGCCTGTGGTCCCGGCTCCGCCCTGTGGCGGATAACCCGGGTGGACGGCAACCGCTGGTCCACGGTTTCCGTCACGAGGGTTACTTCGTTTCCCGTCTGCGCCAAATGGGCCGCGAGAGCGGCGAACTGGCAGAAGCCGCGCCGGTGTACAAATGCTACGTGCATGTTCCTAGCCTTTTGCCGATGAAAGGTGAGCGTTCGCGCTGCGGCTCAGATGCCGTAGCGCGTCGCATTCCCCCAAACCAGCTCAAGCCGGTGCAGCGTTTGAAATGCGGTTTCGAGATTGCGCCGGTCCTGCTCGCCGTGACTGAGCACCCTCTCATAGGCGCCGGCGGCTTTCCTGAGCGAATCGCAGAGCTGCCTGCCCTTGTCGGAAAGCCGGATGCGCGCCGAACGCCGGTCGCGCTGCGACGCAGCCCGGTCGATATACTCCCCATCCCCCAGCTGTTTCAGATAATAGGAAACATTGGAACCGACATAGTGGCCGCGATCCAAAAGCTCAGCCACGGACACTTCGGCATCGCCGATCGCGAGCAAAACCATGGCTTGCGCCGGGCCAATATCGTCGACGCCAAGCTTCGTCAGCTCGGTGCGCAACAGGCCGGTAAACCGTCTGCTTGCTCGCTCCATCATCCGCGCCAGCTCGAAATAAGTGACCACGGACGCTTCGCTCTCCTGGTCTATATTTTCATGTTCAGGGGCACTACCAACGGCGTCATCCCCGGGCCGGATGGTAACAGCGCCGCCAAAATCTGCGAACGGATAGAGAATCCTTTGATTCATCCCTCTCTCCAACTAAGCATTACTACGATATTCAAAAATTACTTCAAATTTTGAAGCAATTTTTCGCCCCCTTTACTCCCCCCGAATACGACTATCTTGAGCATTCCACCATTATTGTGTCACACTTATCACGGCAACACTGTGATTTAAGTGATAACAAACAAAATAGCTTCCTCAAGACCCCAGCGAACTTATCCAGAAAATCGCCACGCGTGACAGCAAACGAGGCAATATGATTAGCAAGAACCAAATTGGGCCAAAGACGGCGCAAAATGGAGCAAACGATCCACGACTGCTTATTTTGAAGGCACGCCGCGTGTTCGTTTTGGCACTTATTTATGCGGCGCTGCTGAGCGCTTGCATCGGCATCTTGCAGCTCTCCACGCCGCTTTACATGATGCAGGTTCACGACCGGGTCCTGAACAGCCAGAGCATGGACACGCTCACCATGCTGACGATTCTGGTGATCGGCGCGCTCATCATCTACGGCGTGCTCGAATACATCCGGGCACTCACGTTCCAGGCGATGGGCAGTGCGGTCGTGCGTTGGCTGAATTTGCCGGTGCTGACGGCTGCGGTGCAGGCAGCGGCCGATCAAGGGCTGACCCGGGCGACCCAGTCGCTACGGGACCTGGCGGAGCTGCGCAGCTTTCTCACGACCTCCGCCGTCAGTGCGCCACTGGATGCCGCCTGGTCGCCAATCTTCCTCGGTGTGCTCTTTGCGCTGCACCCGATGTTCGGCCTTCTCGGCGCCATCTCAATTGCCCTGCTCGTGTGTTGTGGATTGCTGACTGATTTGCTGACTCGCCGGCTGATGAAAGAGGCCAATCAAGCCAATATCGAGGCCGTTTCGAAAATTGGTGCGAGCTTGCGCCATGCCGAAGCTATCGAAGCCATGGGCATGCTCCCTGCGCTTGCCCGGCGCTGGCGCGCGGCACAGATGCATGCGCTGGATTCGCTTGAAGTCAGCGGCAGCCGAAGCAAGGCGATGGCTTCCATCACGCGTTCGCTACGCTTCATGATTCAGGCGGCGGCATTGGCAACAGGCTCCATCCTTGTGATGAAGCAGGAGATCTCTCCCGGCGCGATGATGGCGACAACCATCCTGGTTGGCCGCCTTCTTGCCCCATTTGATTCGATGATCGAAAACTGGCGCCAATGGGTTTTGGCGATCGCCAGCTGGCGCCGGATCGAGGCCGCACTCAAGGAAGACCTCGCCGTACGCCAGACGATGCCCCAGCCACGTTCGCAGGGCGATCTCGTCGTCGACAAGCTGGTCTATGCCGCACCCGGTCTCGATGTGCCGATCATCAAGGGAATCGGATTTACGCTTTCGCCCGGCGAGGTGCTCGGCATCGTCGGCCCGTCGGCTGCTGGAAAGTCGACGCTTGCGCGCCTGCTCGTCGGGATCTTGAAGCCGACCACCGGCGGCGTCTTTCTCGACGGGAATAACGTCTATCTTTGGGAGCGCTCCTCGTTCGGGCAGATGACCGGCTACCTGCCGCAATCCGTATCGCTGCTCGAGGGGACCATCCGCGATAACATTTCGCGCATGGAGGAAGGTGAACCACAAAAGGTGCTCGACGCCGCCCGCCTTGCCGACGTGCACGACATGATCGGCCGTCTGCCTCTCGGCTACGACACACCTGTCGGGGATGGCCATCTCACGCTTTCCGGCGGCCAGAGACAGCGCATCGCACTTGCCCGCTGCCTATATGACCGACCTCGCCTCATTGTTCTCGATGAGCCGAACGCCAACCTCGACGCAATCGGTGAACGGGCGCTGATCCGCGCAATCGAGCGCGCCCGCAACGACGGCGCGATCGTCATCATGATTGCCCACCGGCCAACCATCATGCAGGCGGCAGACAAGCTGCTTGTCCTTGAAAACGGCCGGATCACCCAGTTCGGACCACGCACCGACGTGGTTGCATCCATGACCCCCGGCGAACCGAGACGGGAAGGCGCTTCCGCATGACAAACAAGCCAAAACTCCCGATCGCGCGAGATGCGCAGACCGTAGTGACGACGGGGGCCCGGGAGAACCTGCCCACGATCGTCGACAGGCCACATCCACTGCACGCCCTTCAGTCCGAAGTCGAGGGGAGCGCCTCTGCCCCTTTGCGCGGCGTGGTCCTTGCCGGCCTCACGACCATTCTCGTCGCCTTTGGCGGCTTTTTCGGCTGGGCGTTCTCGACCGAGCTCAGCAGCGCGTCGGTCGCAAGCGGCACGATCGTGGTCGATTCGAAACGCAAGACCGTCAGCCATTTCGAAGGCGGGATTCTCAACCGGTTGCTCGTCCAGGAAGGTGATCGCGTCACGGCCGGCCAGCCGTTGATGAAGCTTGAGGACACCCGCGCTCGCTCTGACCTGAAGGCGCTCCAGAGCCGACGCATAGGACTGATCGCAAAACTTGCGCGGCTTCGTGCCGAACAGACCGGATCGACCGCAATCGCCTTTCCGAGCGACCTGACTGCGACACCGGATGCGACCGCCGAGGACGCGATCAAAGCGGAAACGAACTTCTTCGATAGGCGCCGGGAAGCCAAAACCGGTCGCCTGGAGGTTCAGGGCAAGACGATCGAGGAGTTTTCCGAAAAGGCGAAATCGCTGGCGGAGCAGATCCGCGCAACCGATCGCCAGATCGAACTGATTACCGAACAGCGCACGTCGATCGCAACTCTGGTCGAGAAGGAATACGCACAGCGCTCGAAGCTGATCGAGATCGATGCCAAGCTCAGCGAACTTGCTGCGACCCGCGGCGAGCTCGCGGGCAACAAGGCCCAGGCGGAAAAGGCGGAAGCCGGCGCTGAACTCGGATTGACGGGAATCGAGAATGAATTCCAGTCGGAAATTGCCGGTGAAATCACCACGGCCCGCCTTGAGCTTTCCGATGTCGAAGAGCGACTGGTGTCCGCCAAAGACGTCCTGACGCGCCTCGACATCCGCTCGCCTCAAGCGGGCATCGTCACCAACATTCAGCTACGCACACCGGGCAGCGCCGTGTCGGCCGGTCAGCCGTTGCTCGATATCGTGCCTGAGGACGAACCGCTTCTCGTCGAAATGCATGTCGGCACCCGCGACATCGACAGCATCGACATCGGCTCGAAGACGCAGATCCGGCTGACTGCCTACAACCAACGCACGCACCTGCCTCTCGACGGCGAGATCAGCTACGTTGCGGCCGACCAG
>NZ_JAEPRP010000263.1:0-6987 GCF_016652895.1 Ensifer sp. SSB1 | reverse complement strand
CCCGGATGTGGCCGACGATCTCTTCGAGCAGCGTCGGATTGACGCCGCCGGCGGGCTCGTCGAGCAGGATGATCTTCGGATCGGCCATCAGCAGTGCGGCCAGATCCATCAGCTTCTTCTGGCCGTAGGACAGGTTGTGCCCGTCCTCATAGGCGATGCGGGTGATCCCGAGAAAATCGAGGATCGACATCGCCTTGTCGCGCTCTTCCGCTGTGACCGCCGGCCGGAACAGGTCGGCAAAGCCGCGGCAGCGCGCCTGCACGATCACGTTTTCCAACACGGTCATGTCACCGAGGTTGCGCGAGATCTGGAAGGTCCGGCTGAGGCCCTTGGCCGTGATCTTGTGCGGGCGCAGATTGTCGATCCGCTCCCCGTCCAGCCAGACTTCGCCCGAGGTCGGGACGACGGTGCGGCTGATGCAATTGAAGGCCGTGGTCTTGCCGGCGCCGTTCGGGCCGATGAGTGCAGTGATCGAGCCTTTCTCGACCTTGAAGCTTGCGCCGTCTACGGCGCGAATTCCGCCGTAGTGCTTGCACAGGTTCTTAACCTCGAGCATCCGCGCGATCTCCTTGTACTAGAAATTGGGTAGTAGATGCCTGTGGAACGGGAGGGCGCCTCGCGGACGAAACACCCTCTCCTACCTTGCAAAGGGTCAGAAACCGGACTTGGGATAGCGGAAGGGCACGATGCCCTCGAACTGGCCGGTCGGGTAGACGAAGGTCAGCTTGCCGTCCTGCCACTGGGTCATGATGTGCGACTTGTCGACGGGCAGGCCGAGATCGTCCCAGCTGAAATCGCCGAGCACGGTCTGGACAGGCTGTTCCTTGGTGCGGGCGTGCAGCCACTCACCCATCTTGGCATTGTCCGTGCTGCCGGCGCCGACCATCGCCTGCTCGATGCCCTGGCAGACGGCGAAGGGGATGGCGCTGTCCTCATCCGGCTCGACACCGTATTCGGCCTCGAACGCCTTGACGAAATCAGCGTTGTCGAAGGGCTTTCCGGCAAGCGTGCTCTTGAACGGAACATCCTTGTGCCAGGTGGTGTGGATGACGACGCCGTCGGCGGCATCCTTTCCAACACCCTCGATGAACTCCGTCTGGGCGCCCTGACTGAGATAGACGAGCTTTGCCGATGCGCCGACGGTCTTGAGCGCACGCATGAGCTGAACCGCTTCTTCCGCAGACGCCGTCAGGCCGACGATCATTTCGGCGCCGGAGCGCTTGATCGAATTCGCAAGGTTCAGCCAGTCGTTGAAGCCTTCCTCGGGCCACTTCTCCTCCATCACCACCTCGATGCCGGCTTCCTTGAAGTAACCGGGCGCAAGGTCGGCGATTTCCTTGTCGTTGGCGGGGTCGATCACCTTCTGGCCGAGAAGGCCGGTGGCGATCGCATTGGCGAAGAAGTCGTCGGCATGGACCACCGCGACGGTCTTCGGCGCATCCGCCGGATCCTTGATCTCCTTCAGGAGACCGATCACGTCCTTGCCGGTGTATTCGGCGGCATTGACCTGGAAATAGAAGAGGTTCTTGTAGCCTTGCGCATAGATCCGCAGCGCCCCGCCCGAGGGCACCGGGTGAACCATGTTGTACTTGGACAGAACGTTGCCGACCGGAAAGGTCAGGCGGCTCGAGAACGTGCCGTAGACGGCGTCGACCTTGTCGACATTGATGAAGCGTTCGTACTGGTTGATGGCCGTTGCGGGGTCGGAGCGATTGTCGCTGACGATCAGCTCCACCTGCTTGCCGAGAATGCCGCCCGCGTCATTGATGAGCTTGTTGCAGAGCTCGTAGCCCCGCTTATGCTTCTCGCCGCTGACCGAAAGGCCACCGGTGATCGGCAGCGATGCGCCGATCCGTATTGTTTGCGCAGCGCTCGCAACGGTGCTTGCCGAAAGCACACTGATGGTTGCTGCCGCGATCAGCCGATTGATTCCCATTTCGTCTCCTCCCAGACATTTTTACGCAATCGTTTGCATTGAAGCGAAAAACAAATCGCCCGGCCATGCCGGACGCCAGTTGCGCACTGTTCGATCGACGGCAGGTCAGCTCCTCAACTGCCCTGCCGCAAACTGAATATGCAAACGATTGCACATTGGCGATTATGCGCAGCGTTTGCGCTTTGTCAAGCATCTATGCGAACGATTGCAAAACCTCCGGCAAGATTTTAAATGGAGGCGAGAGGTGACACATGCAAAAGAAACGAACCACGCTGAAGGACATTGCGCGCGCGACCGGCGTTCATGTGTCGACCGTATCGCGCGCGCTTGATCCGACCGAACGAAAGAGCATCACCCCAGAAGTCGTGGCAAAGATCCAGGCAGCAGCGGAACGCCTGGACTATCGCCCCAACCGTATCGCCTTCGGGCTGCGCACCAACCGGACGATGACGGTCGGCGTCGTCATTCCGGATATCACCAACCCGATTTTCCCACCGATCCTCAGAGGGATCGAAAGCGTTCTCGAACCGGTCGGCTATGCGTCGATCATCGTCAACACTGACAGCGAGCGCGAGCGCGAGGTTCGGCTTCTCGAAGTGTTGCGCGATCGCGGTGTCGACGGCCTCATCCATGCGGCGGTGCTCAGAAGCGACCCCTCGATCGCCAAGGCCGCCCAGGACGGCCTGTCGGTGGTGACGCTGAACCGGCGCGTGGAGCGTTCGAACATTCCCTATGTCATCAATGACGAGGACATGGGCATTTGCGAAATGCTGCGTCACCTGACCAAACTCGGCCACCGACGGATCGCGCATCTGGCCGGGCCACAGGATCTCTCGACCGGGCAGTTGCGCCTGGCCGCCTTCCGCAACGCCGCCGAGAGAATGTCGATCGACATCGATCCGCAGCTCATCGTCACCGCCATACGCTTCGACGAGGACGAGGGTGCCCGTTGCACGCGCGACCTGCTCGCCTCCGGGCACGATTTCACCGCCGTGCTCTGCGCAAACGACCGTTTGGCGCTCGGCTGCATCGACGTCTTGAGGGAAAACGGCCTCGACTGTCCATCGGACATTTCCGTCAGCGGCTTCAACGACATGCCGTTCCTGCAACTGGCGCGTCCAAGACTCACGACCGTCCGCATCCAGCAATATGATGCGGGCATCACCGCCGCATCGATCCTGCTGCGCCTGATGAATGCCGGTGCTGAAGACGATATCCCCCTGGAGACCGTGCTGCCAGTAGAACTCGTGGAGCGCGAGAGCACGGGGCCGGTAAAAAGCCACTGAGGATCACCTCGGCCGAATATTCGCAGGCCGGGAACAACGGCTTCGATTGCCTTCGAGAACCACCTCCTCGCTTCGAGGCCCGGTTGCCGATCTGTGAAGTCAAGCGCATGCAATCGTTTGCCTATTGTTTCGTGCAATCGATTGCTTTAAGGTCGCATCGATCATTCGTCAAATGCCGGGCGGACGTTTCCGCCGGTTGAAAGACATCGCGTCAAGAGGGAGGAACTTATGGCGTATCCGCGGTCCTTGGTTGGAAAGACAGTTCTCGTCATCGGCGGAAACGGCGCGATTGGCGCCGCGACTGGGCGCCTGTTTGCGGAAGCTGGAGCGACGGTCCTCATTACCCATACGCCGGGCGAGCAGAGTGCCGCGCGTGCGGACGCAGTGCTCTCCTCCTTTGCCAACCCGGAACGTCATGCGCGATATGCGGCCGACATCACGGAGTCCATCGCCCTTGGCAGTCTCGCCAGTACCATCGAACAGAAGTTCGGCCGGCTCGACGTACTGGTCAATGCGGCGGGTTTCACCAAGCCGATCCCACACCGGGATCTCGATGCCCTAACGGATGAGCTGATCGACGAAATCTTCAAGGTAAATTGGCGAAGCCAGTTCGCCGCGATCCGCGCCTTCGCTCCGCTTCTGAAAAAGTCCGGCGACGGGCTCGTCGTCTCCATCTCGTCGATCGCAGCCTTCACCGGTATCGGATCGAACATCGCCTATTGCGCGGCCAAGGCCGGAATCGACGTGATGACCAAGGCGCTCGCCCGCGTTCTCGCACCGGAAGTCAGGGTACTGGCCATTTCTCCTGGCGTTGTCGACACGCAGTTCGTTCCCGGGCGAGGTTCGGACTTCAACGAGAAGGTTGCGGCTTCGACCCCGCTCGGCCGCATCGGCGAAGTCGACGATATTGCCGCAGCCATTCTCGCCAGCGCGACCTTGCTCGGGTTTTCGACGGGCCACATCATCCAGGTGGATGGCGGCCGGGCACTCTGAGCGCGCGACAATTGAGCACCCCGCGACGGACCCGTCGCGCGGGTCCCCTGCCCTTCCTATATAGTCAGCTATCACCGGCGGTGGCGGCGGGTAACATTGCAGGAAGGCAGAGATCGAAATGGTCGAACAGGTCATCGACAACAGGCAGGATTCCCGATTTGAACTGCCGATCGGCGACGAGATAGCCGTCGCCTACTATCGACTGGAGGACGGCCGTGTCGTCCTCACGCACACGGAAGTACCGCAGGCCCTGTCGGGACAAGGGATAGGCACGCGGCTTGCTACTGGTGTCTTCGACATCCTGCGCGCGCAAAACGCGCGCGTCATCGCCAAGTGTCCCTTCATGGCCGCCTTTGCCGCCAAACACCCCGAATATATGGCGCTGCTCGACGGCTGAGCACCCAGGACCTCAGGCTCGAGGCGGCGCCCGGTCCAGCCTATCGAGCAAGGCGCGACGGATGGCAGAAAGCTCTGGCGGCAATCTTTGGTCGAAGGACTGCAGCAAGGCGTCGTGGCTTTGCAGTTCCTTGGCGAGTTCGATGGGATCGATCTTCATCAGCGCGTCGAAGGTGTGGCGGTCGTAGTCGACGCCATCCCAGTCGAGGTCATCGTAGCTCGGCACAAGGACGATCGACGCGGCGTCTCCGCCGCCGGTGTTCTTCGTCCTCTCAACGATCCATTTGAGCACGCGCATGTTTTGCCGGAAGCCCGGCCAGAGAAATGCGCCGTCCGCGTCGCGCCGGAACCAGTTGACGCGGAAGATCGCCGGCGCGTTCACAATCCCGTCGCCCAGAGACAGCCAGTGGGCAAAGTAGTCGGCCATATTGTAGCCGCAGAAGGGCAGCATCGCGAAGGGATCGCGCCGGGTCGAGGCCTGATTTTCCGCGGCCGCCGTCGCTTCCGACCCGAGCGTTGCCGCCCAGTAGACGCCCTCGCGCCAGTTCCTTGCCTCAAAGACGAGCGGAAAGGTGTGGGAGAGCCGCCCGCCAAAGATGAAGGCCGAGATCGGCACGCCGGCGGGGTCCGCGGCCGATGGATCCATGCTCGGGCAGCGGTCGCGCGAAACGGTGAAGCGGGCGTTCGGATGCGCGGCCGGGCGACCGACCTCAGGCGTCCAGTCGAGCCCGCGCCAATCCACCAGCGCCGGCGGCGCCTCTTCCGTCAACCCCTCCCACCAGACGTCGCCATCGGGCGTGAGCGCGCAATTGGTGAAGATGGTATCGCGCGCGATCGCCGCCATCATGTTGGGATTGGTCTTCTCGTTGGTGCCCGGCGCAACCCCGAAAAAGCCGGTCTCCGGGTTGATGGCGCGCAAGGTGCCGTCCGCATCCGGCCGGATCCAGGCGATGTCGTCGCCGATGGTCTTGACCTTCCATCCCGCAAAACCCTCGGGCGGCAGAAGCATGGCGAAATTGGTCTTGCCGCAGGCCGATGGAAAGGCAGCGGCGACATAGGTGGTTCTGCCGGCGGGATCCTCTACGCCCATGATCAGCATGTGCTCGGCAAGCCACCCTTCCTTTCGCCCCTTCAACGAGGCGGTCCGCAATGCCAGGCATTTTTTGCCGAGAAGCGCATTGCCGCCGTAGCCGGAACCGAAGGATGCGATCGAGCCATCGTCCTGGAAGCTCACGATATATTTGTGTTCCGCGTTGCAGGGCCAGGGCACATCGCGATCGCCGGGCGCCAGCGGCGCCCCGACCGAGTGCAGGCAGCGCACGAATTCGCCCGCGCCAAGCGCGCCAAGGACAGGCAGGCCGATATGCGCCATCAGCTTCATGCTAACCGCCACATAGGCGGAATCGGTGATCTGGACCCCGATCATCGAGAGCTTCGAGCCGGGCTCCCCCATGGAAAAAGGGATCACATACATGGTCCGCCCGCGCATCGATCCTTTGAACAGCTGCGAAAGATCGGCGCGCATGCTGGCCGGATCCGCCCAGTTATTGGTCGGGCCTGCGTCGTCCCGGTCGGCCGTGCAGACGAAGGTGCGATGCTCGAGCCGGGCGACATCGCCGGGATCGGAGCGGCAAAGGAACGAGTTCGGGCGCTTCGCTTCGTTCAACGGGATAAAGGTGCCCGCAGCGACAAGGGTCTTGCAGAGACGTTGATACTCCGCCTCGCTGCCGTCACAGACATGGACCTGATCCGGTTCACACAGGGCTCGAACCTCGTCGATCCACTGGTTGAGTGCGGGGTTGGTTACGGCAGTCGGCTCTTGCATGGATACGTCTTTCACTTGGCAACAATGAAGGCTGCGCCTACGGCCAGCCCGCTGTCTGAGGGCGGAAGCGCCCCCTACATGTTCGGATAGACCGGGCCTTCGCCGACATTCCTCTCGGAGGTCCGTGCGGCCCGCCTCCCGAACTCACATGTTCGGATAGACCGGGCCTTCGCCTCCTTGGGGCGGCACCCAGTTGATGTTCTGGTTCGGGTCCTTGATGTCGCAGGTCTTGCAGTGCACGCAGTTCTGCGCGTTGATGACGAAGACGTCCTTGCCGTCCTTCTCCACCCACTCGTAGACCCCGGCCGGACAGTAGCGCGTCGAGGGGCCGGCATAGACGTCGTGCTCGGAGCGCTTCTGCAGCTCCATGTCCTTGACCTTGAGATGAACCGGCTGGTCTTCCTCATGGTTGGTGTTCGACAGGAACACCGAGGACAGCCGGTCGAAGGTGAGCACGCCATCGGGCTTCGGATAGTCGATCTTCTGGTGCTGGGCTGCCGGCTCGAGCGACTGCGCATCGGTTAGCCCATGCTTCAGCGTGCCGAAGAAGG
>NZ_JAEPRP010000262.1:0-7025 GCF_016652895.1 Ensifer sp. SSB1 | reverse complement strand
TCCGTATCGGCTCGATCACCAAGTCCTTCACGTCGCTCGCGAACATGCAGCTGGTCGAAAAGGCCCTTGTCGATATCGATGTCGACGTCTCGACCTATCTGCCCGGTTTCAAGCCGGTGAACCCGTTCGCCGGCGCCGAGGGCGGGCCCTACGGCTCGGTCATCAGCCTGCGCAAGCTGATGACCCATACGGCCGGGCTCGTGCGCGAACCGAAGAGTGGCCACTATCTCGACGCAACCCGTCCTCCGCTGGAGGACACCGTCGACGAGCTTGCGAGCTCGACCTTGAAGCAGGATCCGAGCCTCGGGGTGATGCATTACTCCAACGCCGGCATCGCCGTCGTCGGCCGGGTGATCGAGGTCGTCACCGGCCAGAGCTATTCCGACTATGTCGCTGCCAATATCCTGAAACCGCTTGGCATGGACAGTTCCTCCTGCGGCATGGCGCCCGGCATTCGCGAGCGGCTTGCGCCGGCCGACATGTGGACGCTCGACGGCGATACGCCGGCGCCGGTGTTCAGCCTGGGTGGCTCGCCGGCCGGCAACATCTTTTCAACCACGGGTGATATGGCACGCTACGCCCAGTGCCTGCTGCGCGGCGGATTCGACGCTGAGGGCAATTCGATCATCTCGCCTGCATCGCTGCGCGAGATGTGGACGCCGTTCGGCAAACGTCCGGCCGGCCATGACAAGACACTCAACGGGTATGGCCTGTGCTTTGGTTCCGGCGACGTCGACGGCTGGACCTCGGTCGGCCATGGTGGCGCCGTCTACGGTTATGCTTCGCAGATGATGCTTCTGCCTGCCGCCGGCGTCGGCGTGCTTATCTTTGCGACCCTTGATTTCGCCAACCAGATCGCCTCGCGGCTCGGCGTCGACGGCGTGCGCATCGTTCTTGCCGAACGCAAGATGGGCAAGATGCCGGAGCGGACACAGCGTCCGCCGGAGATCCCCGAGGCGCAGTTCAAGACCCTGCCGGGCTATTACCGCGACGACGCCACGCAGGAGATCGTCGAGGTCAAATCCAAGGACGGCAAGATCTACCTGATGGGCGAGGGCGTTCCGCACCGGATACGTCCGGTTGCCGGCAACGATTTCGTCATCGACGGTCGCATCTACGGGCGCGGCGCGGACTACGCCCACATGAACCTCTCCTTCCCGGAAGCCGGCAAGCTCGTCTGGCGGGATACAAGCTGGACACGGATAGAGACGCCCGACGACGAGACCGTGCCCGACGCTATTGCGCCGCATCTCGGCGAATACGGGCCGGACTTCAACATCACCTACCTGACCTACAGCCATGGCGGCCTGAAGTGCCTGATCGAGTACTTCTGCACGCACACCTGCGAGCCGGTCGAAGAGGGGCGCTTCCGCATGCATGGGCGGCTTTACGAAGACGAGATCCTCGAACTCGACGCCGTCGACGACAACGGCAAGCGCGGCATCCGCGTCGGGCCGATGTTCCTGGAGCGGCGCAGCCCGTCCCAGGCCGAAGCGGCGTGACCCAACCATGACCGCTCCAATCAAGATGGAGTCACCTCTTGGCGCCCGCATGTTCATCGGCGGGCGCGAGGTCGACTATTATTGCGGTACGTCGTACTTCTGCCTGCATGGCCACCCCGAGGTGATCGAGGCGGCCTGCGAAGCGACGAGGCGCTACGGCATGGGGCCGGGGACACTCGCCCATATGCAGGTCTATGCCGATTTGCAGGAGCGGTTGCGCGACTGGTTCGGCACGGAGGAGGTCGTCTACATGATCTCCGGCTACACCAGCCCCATGGTGTTGCTGCAGGGGCTGCGCGACGAATTCGATGTCATCCTCATGGATTCCGCAACGCATTACAGCACCCGTGACGCAATCCCGACGCTCGGCAAGCGGGTTCATGAATTTCGGCATGCCGATCCGGAGGACCTTGCTGCACAACTGTCGCTGCATGTGAAGGCGGGCGAGCGGCCGGCGGTGCTGACCGACGGCGTCTTTCCGTCGTCCGGGCGATTGGCGCCACTTGGGGATTACCGGCAGGCCATGGCCCCCTATGATGGCGCGCTGCTCTGCATCGACGATTCCCACGGCGTCGGCGTTCTTGGTGAGACCGGCCGCGGATCGCTGCAGCATGCGGGGCTCGAAGGCGACGGCAACTATCTCGCGGGCACGATGAGCAAGGCGTTCGGCGCGCTTGGCGGCATCGTTCCCAGTAGTGCGGATCTGGCGGCCAAGATCGCGGGCAATGCCATGATCATGCGTGGGGCCTCGCCGGCACCACCGGGTCTTGCAGCCGCTGCTGCCGCATCGTTGCGCGTTCTGCAGGCGACTCCGGAAAAGCGCGCCAACCTCGTTCGCAACGTCAAGCATATGCGCAGCGGACTGCGGACCCTTGGGTTCGACGTTGCCGACACGCCGGTGCCGATCGTCACCATCAAGGGCGTCACCGACCTCGAGCAGCTGCGCGATCGCCTGGCGGAGCGCGATATCATCGTGAGGGTGCAGCAGCCTGGCGGTTATTCCGACGCGTCAGATGTCGCGACCATGCGGCTTGCGGTGTTTTCCGAGCACACGACTGATCAGATCGATCGGCTCCTGCAGTCGATGGGTGAGCTTCTCTAGACCTGAGTGTGGTGATGCCACCGACTTGGCGACGGCGAGAGCTCCGCGCTACCGACCGCGCGCGCGTCTGTTCGTCAGGGGGTATCCATAACCAATTGAACTCTCAGGACTTAGGCGATTTTTGCATGAAGTTTTGCCCAAATTGAATTGGCCTGTGGCGGCGAGCTGCACCAATGTTCCGTCCAAACGACATGCAAATCGCGGATCACCAGTCAGACGCGCCTCGCCGATAACTTGCCCAAGTGGCCGCTAAAGCCCCGTGGTCGTCGGCTGCGCCGAACGCGCTCTGCTTGGCCTTCGCGATGCCTGCCTGAAACGACCGCATCTATCCCGCTTTTCCCGATTGACCGATAGAGGAACCCACCCATGAAAGTCTTCATTTCCGCTGACATCGAAGGCACCGCAGGCATCGCGCAATGGGACGAAGCGGAGCGCACCCATGCCGACTGGACCGAATTTCGCGCCCTGATGACCGCCGAGGTGGTCGCTGCCTGCGAGGGCGCGCGCGCTGCGGGTGCGACCGAAGTCGTGGTGAAAGACGCCCATGACAGCGGCCGCAACCTCATCCTCGACCGCTTGCCGGACTATGTCCGCATCGTGCGCGGCTGGTCCGGCCATCCGGATGCGATGATGTTCGGCCTCGATGCCGGCTTCGCGGCCGCGATCTATACGGGCTACCACTCCAAGGCGGGCAGCGAGGCAAATCCGCTCGCCCATACCTCCACCATGCGCATCTCGCGCCTGCTTCTGAACGGCGAGGTCGCCTCGGAATTCACCGTCAACGCGCTCTGTGCTGCCGGTTACGGCGTACCGTCGGTCTTCCTTGCCGGCGATGCCGGCATTTGCTCTGAGGCGCGGGCGATGGTGCCGGGGCTGAAGTCCGTGGAAACACTGGAGGGCAAAGGTCGTTCGACCACGTCGATCTCGCCTGCTTGGTCGCGCCGGCTTATTCGCGAAGGCGTGGCAGAAGCGCTTGCCGGCGATTTCGCTCAGGTGCTGCCGTCCAGGGCCGAGCGCTACGAAGTGGTGATCGAGTTCAACAATCCGACAGATGCCTATCGTGCCGGCTGGTATCCCGGTGCCTACGCGCACGGTCCTCGCGCCGTCGCCTTCAAGCATGCGGATTTTGCGGAGATCCTGCGCGCGCTGGTCTTCCTGAAGGCCTGATCAGGCGGGCTCGCGTTCCAGCAGCAGCTTTGCCGTGTGCCAGAGGTCTTCGACCCTCCGGCTGCGCATCGCGGCGTGGCGATAGAGGCGTATTTCGAGGTCGAGATTCCAGCCCGTGTCCGCGGAGGCGGGTACCAGGTCTCCGGCCTCGATCACGTCGCGCGCGAGGCTCTCTGGCAGCCAGCAGACGCCGGCGCCCGTCACCGCCATGTTCATCAGCCCGGCGCTGATCGTGTTTTCATGCGTCGTGCGGCGCCGGAAGGGCGGGCGACGGAGCATGAGGCGCGACAGGGCGACGCCGAAAAAGGAATTGAACCCGTAGCTCAGATAGGGAACGGCGAGCCGCGGCTGTGCGACGGCGCGGTCGAGGATGTGCAGCCCCGGCAGTGTGCCACCGGGAATGGAGACGTTTGCGGCGGCGAGCGGGATCAGCCGATCATGGGCAATCGTCAATGACGAGAACTGTCCGCGGTCGAGATGGAACGGCACCTCCGAATGCGCATAGGTCAGGAAAAAATCCGCCTCGTCGCCGATGAGGGCGTCGAGATTGGCCTCGATGCCGCCGCGGTCGGGCATCAGTGAGGTGCTGAAGGCGCCGCCAGACTTCTCCAGGAGTTTGAGCCAGCGCGGGAAGATCGTTACCGTCAGCGTATGGAGCGCGGCGAAGCGGATGAGGCCTTCTTCGTGAGACGGTCGCAGTGACTCGCGTGCCGCGTAGAAGGTTCGGATCGCCTCCTGCGCAATGGGGAGGAAATTGCGACCGGCCGGTGTCAGTTCCGCTGGCATGGTGGCGCGGCTGATCAGCGTTGCTCCGAGCCAGCCCTCCAACTGCTTGATGCGGCGGCTGAAGGCAGGCTGAGTCACGTTGCGCAATTCGGCAGCGCGCGAAAAGCTCCACGTGTCGGCGAGCGTCACGAAGTCCTCCAGCCACTTGATCTCCATGCCCCGCTCCCTTGTGCTTTATGGTTGTGGGGGATCATAAGTTGTTGGAAAGAAATCGCTATGCCGATATTGCATCAGCCTTTGCTAAAAGCGAATTAGCCAAACCCCAACAAACCTTCCACGTTGCGCCCAAGGCAAACAGTTCTGATTTCGAGGCAGCGAGGAGGCTCACGAAATCAGGCTGATAACAAAAGGGGGATTGTTAATGGCCTTCCAGCTTCACGCTGATCTTATCCTGCGCAATGGCCGCATCTGGCGGGGCAGGGAGGAGGGGATCAGCGAGGCCCTA
Source organism: Ensifer sp. SSB1 (assembly GCF_016652895.1). Taxonomy (NCBI): domain Bacteria; kingdom Pseudomonadati; phylum Pseudomonadota; class Alphaproteobacteria; order Hyphomicrobiales; family Rhizobiaceae; genus Ensifer; species Ensifer sp. SSB1. The sequence continues at coordinate 2,023 of NZ_JAEPRP010000262.1, read as the reverse complement.
GCCATCTGGCAGGGCAAGGTTCTGGCTACCGGCAGCGACGCCGATATGCTGAGCCTCAAGGGTCCGCACACCGAGGTCATCGACCTCGAAGGTCGTTTCGCCAGCCCCGGGCTCATTGACAACCATCTTCACCTGATCTCCACCGGCATCACCATGGGATGGGTCGATGCGACGCCTGCCGCCGCGCCGACGCTTGCCGCCCTTTTGGAAAAGCTTGCCGAACGCGCCGCCGCGACACCGAAGGGCAACTGGGTGCGGGCGCGGGGCTATGACCAGGTCAAGCTCGATGTCGGCCGGCATCCGACCCGCGAGGAGCTCGACCGCGCCGTTCCGGATCATCCCGTGCTTTTGACGCGCGCCTGCGGCCACGTCGCCATCGCAAATTCGCTGGCGTTCAGTCTGGCCGACGTGACGGAGGCGACGCCGGTGCCGGATGGCGGCGTGATCGGTACCACCGATGGCCGCCTCAACGGGTTCCTCGCGGAAAACGCGCAGAACCTCATCAAGACCGCTATGCCCGAGGTGACGACCGAGGAACTGATCGACGGCATCGAACGGGCCGGACGCTATCTTCTCTCGCTGGGCATAACGAGCTGCATGGACGCGGCGGTCGGTCAACTCGCCGGCTTTGCAGAAATCCAGGCCTATGAGATGGCCAAGCTTTCGGGTCGGCTGCCGGTGCGCGTCTGGCTGACGCTGCTGGGTGATCCCGGTGTCTCGATCGTCGAGGATTCCTGGCGTGCAGGGCTCATTACCGGCGCGGGCGACGACATGTTGCGCGTCGGCGCGGTGAAGATCTTTCTCGACGGTTCGGCCGGGGGGCGCACCGCCTGGATGACGCAACCGTATCAGGGGGAGCCCGACAATATCGGCGTGCAGATGCTGCCGGATGCCGACGTCGAGGCGATCGTCAAATCCTGCCACGATCGGGGCTATCAGATGGCCTGCCACGCCATCGGCGACGGTGCGATCGAGCAGCTGGTCACAGCCTATGAAAAGGCGCTGGCCGCCAAGCCCGACCCGGATCGGCGTCACCGCATCGAGCATTGCGGCTTCTCGAGCCCCGACCAAGATCGACGCATGAAGGCGGCTGGCATCCTGCCGGCGCCGCAGATGGCCTTCATCCACGATTTCGGCGACAGCTACGTTTCCGTGCTTGGCGAGGAACGCGGCAAGGCGTCCTACCAGATCGGCACCTGGATGCGCATGGGTCTCAAACCTTCGACAGGCTCGGACTCGCCGGTCTGCTCGCCCGATCCCTTCCCGAACCTTCACGCCATGATCACGCGCAAGACCGGCAAGGGCACCGTGATGGTGGAGACGGAGAAGCTGAGCCGCGAGGAAGCGTTGCAGGCCTATACGGAGTACGGCGCCTATTCGCAGAAGGCCGAGGGCGTGAAGGGCAGACTGGTGCCGGGCCAATGGGCCGACATTGCGGTCTTCGACAACGACCTGCTGGAAGCGCCGGCGGAAACCATCCTCTCAGGCACACGCTGCCTGATGACCCTGCTTGCAGGCCGCGTCGTGCATGACGCGCGCTGACGGCCTGCCGGACTGACCAACACAAAGCCGAAAACGGCACGAGAGGGAAAACAGCATGCTGAAAAGATTGACACTGGCCGCAATGCTCAGCCTCGGCGTGGCTACCGGGGCACTGGCCGCCGGCGAACGCCACGGCGGGACGCTCGTCTTCACCGCACCCTATGGTTCGAGCTTCGCCACGCTTGATGTCCAGGCAAGCCCGAACACGCAGGAAGAATTTATCACCCAGGCCATCCATCGCGCGCTCTACAGCTGGGATTCGATCCAGAACAAGCCGGTGCTGGAACTGGCAAGCTCGGAAGAGGTCTCCGACGACGGCACGGTGCACACCTATCACCTGCGCGACAACGCCGTCTTCCACAACGGCAAGCCGCTGACGGCTGACGACATCATCTACAGCTACAAGCGCATCGCCAACCCGAAGAACGCCTTCCCGGGCGCGAGCTACATCGCCGTCATCAAGGGCGCGGAAGAGTTCATT
>NZ_JAEPRP010000261.1:0-7077 GCF_016652895.1 Ensifer sp. SSB1 | reverse complement strand
CGACCCCGGCCTGCAGCTGCTCCTGACCGCTTCATCGCCGGCAGCCCTCAGCGCGAAGGCGGCGTGGCAGCAGCAATAGTCGAACTCGATACCCTGACCGATGCGGTTCGGACCGCCACCGAGAATGACGACCTTCTTGCGGTCGGAAACCTCGGCTTCTGAACGGGCGGCACCGACGAAGGGCGTCTCGTAGGTCGAGTACATGTAGGCGGTCGGCGAGGCGAATTCTGCAGCGCAGGTATCGATGCGCTTGTAGACCGGGCGCACATTCAGGGCATTCCGCAGTTCCGCCACTTCCTTCGGGCGCTTGCCGCCGAGCGTTGCGAGACGGGCATCGGAGAAGCCCATGGCCTTCAGCATGCGCAGGTTGTCGGCATCCTGGGGCAGGCCGTGCTCGCGGATGCGGGCTTCCATGTCGACGATCGCCTTGAACTGGGCGATGAACCACGGATCGATCTTGCTTGCCTCGTGGACCTCCGCCTCGCTCATGCCGAGACGCAGCGCCTGGGCGACCATGCGCAGACGGTCCGGCGTCGGCGTGCCGATCGCGGCGCGGATGGCGTTGCGGCCATCACCGTTTTCGTCCATGTCCGGGATTTCGATTTCGTCGAGACCGGTAAGGCCTGTCTCCATGCCGCGCAGTGCCTTCTGCAGCGATTCGGCAAAGGTACGGCCGATTGCCATGACTTCGCCGACCGACTTCATCGCGGTGGTCAGCACCGGCGAGGCGCCCGGGAACTTCTCGAATGCAAAGCGCGGGATCTTGGTGACGACGTAGTCGATCGACGGTTCGAACGAAGCCGGGGTTGCGCCGCCGGTGATGTCGTTGTCGAGTTCGTCGAGCGTGTAGCCGATCGCAAGCTTCGCCGCGATCTTGGCGATCGGGAAGCCGGTCGCCTTCGACGCCAGAGCTGAAGAGCGCGAAACGCGCGGGTTCATCTCGATGACGACCAGACGCCCGTCCTTCGGGTTGACGGCGAACTGCACATTCGAACCGCCGGTCTCAACGCCGATCTCGCGCAGCACCGCGATCGAGGCGTTGCGCATGATCTGGTATTCCTTGTCCGTCAGCGTCAGCGCCGGAGCGACGGTGATCGAATCGCCGGTGTGCACGCCCATCGGGTCGATGTTTTCGATCGAGCAGATGATGATGCAGTTGTCCGCCGTGTCGCGGACGACTTCCATCTCGTATTCCTTCCAGCCGAGCACCGATTCTTCGATCAGCACTTCGGTGGTCGGCGATGCATCGAGGCCGCTGCCGACGATGTCGAAGAATTCGGTGCGGTTGTAGGCGATACCGCCGCCGGTGCCGCCGAGCGTGAAGGACGGGCGGATGATCGCCGGCAGCCCGACATCGTCGAGCGCCTGCGCTGCAATCGCCATCGCATGGTTCATGTAGCGCTGCTTGCGATCGCCTTCGCCGAGGTTCCACTGGTTTTCGAGATTATCCAGCGCCTTGTCGAGATCGGAGCCGGAGAGCCGGCTCTTCAGTTCGGCGCGCTCGGCCTCATGCACCTTGCGGTCGTGGTCCTTGATGTCGGTGGCGTTGGCCAGCCGCGACTTCGGCGTCTCCAGGCCGATCTTCGCCATGGCCTCACGGAAGAGCGCGCGGTCTTCGGCCTTGTCGATCGCATCCGGCTTTGCGCCGATCATCTCGACATTGTAGCGGTCGAGCACGCCCATGCGGCGCAGCGACAGCGCGGTGTTGAGCGCCGTCTGGCCACCCATGGTCGGGAGCAGGGCGTCGGGGCGCTCCTTGGCGATGATCTTGGCGACAACTTCCGGGGTGATCGGCTCGACGTAAGTTGCGTCGGCGAGGCCCGGATCGGTCATGATCGTTGCGGGGTTGGAGTTGACGAGGATGACCCGGTAGCCTTCCTCCTTCAGCGCCTTACAGGCCTGGGTGCCGGAATAGTCGAATTCGCATGCCTGACCGATGACGATCGGCCCTGCGCCGATGATAAGAATGGACTTGATATCTTGGCGCTTCGGCATGGTCGGTCATCCGTTTCTAGCTGCGCGAAAAACCGGCCAAAGTGGGAGGTCACCGGCCGGGCACGCATTGATGGGTCTTTTCAGGCTAGAAGCGGCTTATAGGCAAATGTATCTGCAAGCGAAACCCCGAAAATTCCGGAATCGACAAGAAGCGGGGATATTTGCGCGTGCTCTGCTTTGTCGCTTGCGAAGCGGCACCGAAACAACGTCAAAGCATCAGGCGCCACCGGGGATCACCAGAATCTTCACTTCGCCCGCTGCCGGCGGATGTGCGATGACGCCCGCGGCCTCATCGAGCGTCACGCGCCGGGAGATCAGCTTGTCGATCTCGATGGCTCCGGAGGCCACCAGATCGGCGGCGCGGCGGTGTACGAACGGGTTGATGAAGGACCCGAGCACGCGCAGTTCGCGGAAGAGAATATCGAAGGGCTCGATCTCCACGGTCTCGCCCTGCGGCATGACGCCAAGGATGACAACCGTACCGCCCGCCTTTGCGAGGCGTGTCGCCTGCCTGACGGTTTCGGCAACACCGGCGCATTCGATGACGACATCGACCCCACCGGGAACGAGCCCGGAATCACCCGTGACGAATTCGACGATATCGGCCGAGGAGGGATCGAAGGTCGCGGTCGCACCTAGCTCTTCGGCGAGGCGACGCTTCACCGCCTGTCGGGTCGACAGGATCACCGTGGTGGCGCCCGCGAGCCTGGCGAGCTGCACCACCAGCAGGCCGATCACTCCGCCACCCAGAACGATGACGGATGAGCCTGCGCGAATGCCTGACATGTCCACGCCATGCAGGCAGCAGGCCAGCGGCTCGCAGAAGGCGCCGCGGACCGGATCGAGGGCCCGGGGCAGTTCGAAAGCCTGCTTGCGCGGCACAAGAACATAGTCGGCGAAGCCGCCATCACGGTGGATGCCAATTGCCCGCAGATTGCGGCAAAGGTTGACACGTCCTGTGCTGCACTGGGGGCAAGCGCCACAGGCGATGTTGGGGTCACCGGTAATGCGCGCGCCGATTGCTATATCCGAGACTTCACTTCCTATGGCTTCGACGATGCCGCAGAATTCATGACCAAGGGTGACCGGCGGTTTCGAGGGAAATTCGCCATGCAGCAGATGCCGGTCGGTGCCGCAGATGCCACAGGCTTCGACCCGGACGAGCAGGTCCTGTGGACCGGGCAGGGGCTTTTCGACTTCGACCACGCTGAGCCGACCGATTCCTTCAAGCCGCAACGCCTTCATGAACGCTCCTCCTCGCTCCTGTCCGCCATGGCATAGGAGCGGCAAAGCGATATGGCGTCAAGGCAAGCGGTGCCATCTTCGGCCGGCGTGCATTTCACTGCCGGCGTCCGAAGCGGCGCCTCGCTGGCGCTGCAAAAAAGATTGGCGAGATCGCGAACTTACGGGTGGCGATTGCGTTTTACAACGACGTTAGGGCCGTCTTATAAATGTACGTACCGACAATGCCTGTTTGCACAGCGCCGGAGGACAGATCATGGAGTGGAAAGGCCGCCGCCAATCCGAGAATATCGAAGACCAGCGCGGCTCGAGCCCGGATGGGGGACTCGGCGGCAATCCGTTCGGCCGTGGCGGTGGTTTCCGCATGCCGGGCGGCGGAGGCGGCATGCGGCGCGCCGGCGGCGGCATGAGCTTCGGCACGATCATCTTCCTCGTCATCCTCTACTTCATCCTCAAGGCCATGGGCATCGACATGCTGCAGGTGCTGGAAGGCGGCGGCGGTCAGGTACAGCAGCCTGGCTTCGAGCAGAGCGACGGCTCGCCGGCACCGCGCGGCTCTGCCCAGGAAGAGGAAATGAAGCAATTCATGGCGACGGTGCTCGCGGAGACCGAGGATACCTGGAACGGCATTTTCCAGGCGAACGGCAAGCAGTATGAGGAGCCCAAGATGGTGCTCTTCCGCGGCCAGGTGCGCTCGGCCTGCGGATTCGCTTCTGCCGCCTCCGGGCCGTTCTATTGCCCGGGAGACCACAAGGTCTATCTCGACATGAGCTTCTTCGACGAGCTCGCCCAGAAGTTCGATGCCTCAGGCGATTTCGCCCAGGCATATGTCGTCGCGCATGAGGTCGGTCACCACGTTCAGAACCTGATCGGCGTCCTGCCGAAGTTCAACCAGATGCGCCAGTCGATGAGCGAGACCGAGGCCAACCAGATGTCCGTCCGCGTCGAGCTGCAGGCAGATTGCTTCGCCGGCGTCTGGGGCAAATACACGGAGCAGAAGGGCCTGCTCGAGCAAGGCGACCTCGAAGAGGCGCTGAACGCCGCCACCCAGATCGGCGACGACACGCTGCAAAAGCGCATGCAGGGCTACGTCGTTCCGGAAAGCTTCAACCACGGGACGTCCGAGCAGCGCATGCGCTGGTTCAAGCGCGGCTTCGACAGCGGCAAGATGTCGGCCTGCGACACGTTCTCGGGCGGCGTCTGATTGCCCCAAGCCAAGAAACCGTCAGGGCCGGCACGATTGCCGGCCCTTTCTTTTGTTGCCTCAACGTTCGCTGTCCATATGGGCGAGCTGCGCCTCGGGATAGCGGGCGCCCGCGGCGGCGTTTTTCGGAACCGCCAGTTCGATCGCCGCGAGATCGCCCGCATTGAGATGGACGTCGCGCGAGGCAAGGGCTTCCGCCAGGCGGTCGCGGCGGCGTGCTCCGATCAACGGCACAATGTCCTTGCCCTGGGCGGCCACCCAGGCGATCGCGGTCTGCGCCACCGAAGCACCCTTCTTTTCAGCGATCTGCCTCAGCGCTTCCACGAGGGCGAGGTTCTTGTCGATATTGCCCTCCTGGAAACGCGGGCTCATGGCGCGGAAATCGCCCTTGCCGGCGGCGCCCTTCTCCCAATGGCCGCTGATCAGGCCACGTGAGAGAACACCATAGGCCGTGACGCCGATGCCGAGTTGTCGGCAGGCGGGCAGGATCTCGTGCTCGATCCCGCGCGAAATCAGCGAGTATTCGATCTGCAGATCCGAGATCGGATGGACGGCAGCCGCACGACGAATGGTCTCGGCACCGACTTCGGAGAGGCCGATATGCTTGACATAGCCAGCCTTCACCATGTCGGCGATCGCGCCGATCGTGTCCTCGATCGGCACATCCGGATCGAGCCGCGAAGGGCGGTAGATATCGATATGATCGACGCCAAGGCGTTGCAGCGAATAGGCGAGAAAGTTGCGAATGGCCTTCGGGCGGGAATCATAGCCGGACCAGTTGCCGGCGGCGTCACGCAAGGCGCCGAACTTGACACTTAACAGGGCCTTCTCGCGCTTTCCGCCCTTCAGCGCTTCGCCGATTAGCATCTCGTTGTGACCCATGCCGTAGAAATCGCCGGTGTCGAGCAACGTGATGCCAGCCTCCAGCGCGGCGTGGATGGTGGCGATGCTTTCGGCACGGTCGGCCGGGCCGTACATGCCGGACATGCCCATGCAGCCGAGGCCGAGCGCCGAGACCGAGGGGCCGGTCTTTCCGAGTGAAACGTAATCCATTCTCGTTCTCCTTCGACAAGGCCGAAATCTGCCGGCCGTTTGCTCGGTCTCTTGTTTACTTCGCTCTGCGTCGTGCGATAATCCGATATCAACCGAACGCCTTGTACGAAATTTCGCACAATGAACGATCTTCCTCTTGCCGATCTCGATGCCTTTACCGCCGTTGCCGCCGCGCGCAGCTTCCGCGCCGCTGCCAAGACGCGCGGCGTTTCTGCGTCCGCGCTCAGCGAGGCGCTACGGCGGCTTGAAGCGAAACTGCAGGTGCGCCTGCTCAACCGCACGACCCGCAGCGTAACGCTGACGGAGGCGGGCATGCGGCTGCTCGATCGGCTGACGCCTGCGCTCGGCGAAATTGCCGGGGCGCTCGACCAGGTCAACGAGATGCGCGACAGTCCGGCGGGAACGCTGAAACTGAATGTTCCGACCATCGTCGCCCGGGAGATATTACCACCGATTGTCGGCCGCTTCCTCAGCGAGCATCCGGCAATCGCCCTGGAAGTGACGGCAGAAGACGGGTTTGTCGACGTTCTGGCGGCCGGCTTCGATGCTGGTGTGCGCTACGAGGAACGGGTCGAACGCGATATGATCGCCATACCGATCGGGCCGCGCCGCCAACGCTATGTCACCGCCGCTGCGCCGGACTACCTCGCCAGGCGGGGCATGCCGCAGCATCCGCGCGATCTGCTCGAGCACGCCTGCATTCGCCACCGTTTCTCAAGCGGCATTTCTCTTCCCTGGGAATTCGGCGAGGGTGATACGGCACTGACGATCGCACCGCCGGCGGTTGTGACCGCCAATGCGATCGACCTCGAACTCGGTGCTGCCCTCGATGGGCTCGGGATCATCAGAACCTTCGAAGAGTTCGTCGCCCCCGCAATCGCCGCGGGGCGGCTCGTGCCCATCCTCGGCGACTGGACGACGAGCTTTTCCGGCCCGTTTCTCTACTACGCAAGCCGCAGACATATGCCGGCGGCGCTGCGCGCCTTCGTGGATTTCCTGCAGCTCGAACAGCGTCGCAAAAACGGCTGACAAGAAGCAGCACGTCAACCGACGTATCAACCACCGCGATAGTCCCATCAGATAATTTGAGTTGTTCACGGATTGTTTCGGCCGAAATGATCCGTTACACCTAAATTGGTCGTTTTGTTCACGTTCTGTCCCCATCCTCGGGGCAGACGCTCGGGGGAGGGGTTGCATGCTCGACGAGAAGTTTGTGCAACGTGGCCTGTTCCTCGTCTTCCTCATCCTGTTCCTGGATATCATCGGCATCGCGATCATCGTCCCGGTGCTGCCGACCTATCTCGAGGAATTGACCGGTTCGGGCGTCAGCGAGGCGGCGATCGATGGCGGCTGGCTGCTGCTCGTCTATGCGGCGATGCAGTTTCTCTTCGCCCCGCTGATCGGCAACCTCAGCGACCGCTTCGGACGGCGCCCGGTACTGCTTGCGTCCGTCTTCACCTTCGCACTCGACAATCTGATCTGCGCGCTCGCCACCAGCTATTGGATGCTGTTCATCGGTCGTGTCCTCGCCGGCATCAGCGGCGCGAGCTTCGGCACGGCCTCGGCCTATATCGCCGACATCA
>NZ_JAEPRP010000023.1:0-59884 GCF_016652895.1 Ensifer sp. SSB1 | reverse complement strand
TGCAGGGCTTCAATGCCGGTCCGGTGCGTGCGCCGCTGAAGGACCTCAGCGAAGATGAGGTCGCAATGCTCGACGCGCTGATCGGCGCAAACAAGCGCCACAAGTGAGCGCGGGGGATAGCCCATGAAGATCGTCGCCGTCCGCACCCACCTCCTCGAACATCGCCTGGCCGTGCCCTTCGAAAGCGCGTCCATGCGCTTTGATCGCCGCGCCCATGTGCTGGTGGAGATCGAATGCGACGATGGGACTATCGGCTGGGGCGAATGCCTGGGGCCGGCGCGGCCGAATGCCGCCGTGGTGGCGGCCTATTCCCCCTGGCTGATCGGTCAGGATCCGCGCCAGACGGAAAAGCTCTGGGGGATCCTCTACAATGCGCTTCGTGATCAGGGGCAGCGCGGTCTGACGATCACGGCGCTGTCCGGCATCGACATCGCGCTCTGGGACATCAAGGGCAAACACTACGGCGCCTCGGTCTCCATGCTGCTCGGCGGCCGCTGGCGCGAAAGCGTTCGCGCCTACGCCACCGGCAGCTTCAAGCGCGATGGCGTCGATCGCGTCTCCGACAATGCGATGGAGATGGCGGAGCGGCGGGCGCAGGGCTTTCACGCCTGCAAGATCAAGATCGGTTTCGGCGTCGACGAAGACCTGCGCGTCATCCGCGCGGTGCGTGAGGCGATCGGCGACGACATGCGGCTGATGATCGACGCCAACCACGGCTACACGGTCACGGAGGCGGTCCGGCTTGGCAAGGCTGCGGCGGAGTACGACATCGACTGGTTCGAGGAGCCGGTCGTTCCGGAACAGCTTTCCGCCTATCGCGAAGTCAGGGCGGGTCAACCGATACCGGTCGCCGGCGGCGAGACCTGGCACGCGCGCTACGGCATGTGGCCGGCGATCGAAAGTCGCGCCGTCGATATCGTGCAGCCGGACCTCTGCGGCTGTGGCGGATTCTCCGAAATGGCGAAGATCGCAAGCCTTGCGACCCTGCATGGCGTTCGGGTGGTTCCGCATGTCTGGGGCACCGCCGTTCACCTTGCCGCAGCACTGCAGTTCATGGCGGCGATGACCCCGGACCCGGTGCGGGTAAACCCGATCGAGCCGATCATGGAGTTCGACCGCACCGACAATCCGTTCCGACAGGCCGTGTTGAAGACGCCGATCGAAGCGGTCAACGGTGTCGTCGCCATCCCCGACGCACCCGGGCTCGGCATCGAGATCAATCGCGACGCACTCGCTCAGTTCAAGATGCCCGAGATCGCAAGATGATCGAGCGCATCCTGACCGGCCGTCCGCCTGAACCCCGCCTGCCGAAGGGCACGGTCGATACGCAGATGCACATGTACCTGCCGGGCTTTCCCTCGCTTCCGGGTGGTCCGCCTTTGCCTGTCGAACCGTTGCCGGATACTTTGGCCTATCGCCAGGTGATGGCCTGGCTCGGTATCGACAGGGTGATCATCACCCAGGGCAACGCCCACCAACGGGACAATGCCAATACGCTCGCCTGCGTGGCCGAGATGGGGGATACCGCGCGTGCCGTCGTCGTCATCGACGAAACCACGTCCGATGCGGACATGCGCGCACTCGGCGAAGCCGGTGCCGTCGGTGCGCGCATCATGGACCTGCCGGGTGGAGCGGTGGGGCTCGATGCGCTGGAGGCGGTCGATGCGCGGGCCCATGCTGCGGACTGGATGATCGCCGTGCAGTTCGACGGCAACAGGCTGCTCGATCATCTGCCACGGCTGGAGCGCATCCGGTCGCGCTGGGTGTTCGATCATCACGGCAAGTTCTTTGCCGGGGTCGGTCCGGATGGACCCGAGATCGCAGCTCTGCTGAGACTGATCGACCGCGGCAACGTCTGGTTCAAGTTTGCCGGTGTCTACGAGAGCTCGCGCGCGGGTTGGCCCTATGAGGACGTGGCTGGTTTCTCGCGCAGGATCGCGGACCACGCCCCGGAACGCATCATCTGGGGCTCGAACTGGCCGCACAACATGATCCGGAAATCGGAAGATTATCCCGATGACGCGCGGCTTACCGAACTGGTACTCGGCTGGCTTGGAGACGACCGGGCGCGACATCTGGCCCTCGTCGAAAACCCGGAACGCCTGTTCAAACTGCCCGCCTTCGCGGCGACGTGATTTCTGCCCGCGACGGGAGCTGGGAGGCTCCTTGTCGGGCCCAACGACATGGAGATTTCGCATGCCGGCCCGGACGGGCAGCAACTCGGTCTTGGGAGAGGCCGAAGCACGACTAGAGGAGGAGGAAAACATGAAGAAAATTGCAAGCATGCTTTGCGTCGCCATGGGGCTGGCGTTTGCCGGCACAGCGGCGCAGGCGCAGGAAATCACCCTGCGTTCGGCGGACATCCATCCGGACGGCTACCCAACGGTCGAGGCCGTCAAATACATGGGGCAACTGCTCTCCGAGCGCACCAACGGGCGGATCAAAGTCGAGGTCATGAACAATGGCGTGCTCGGCGGCGAGAAGGACACGATCGAGCAGACCCGCTTCGGCGTCATCGACATGAACCGTGTGAACGCCGCGCCGTTCAACAATCTCGTCAAGGAGACGATGGTTCTCGGCATGCCGTTCCTGTTTCGCTCCACCGAGCACATGCACAAGACGGTGGACGGCCCGATCGGCGACGAGGTGCTGGCCGCATTCGAGCCCCATGGTCTCATCGGTCTGGCTTTCTACGATTCCGGCGCCCGTTCCTTCTACACCACCAAGAAGCCGATCGAGAAACTGGCCGATCTCAAGGGCCTGAAGATCCGCGTGCAGCAATCCGATCTCTGGATCGCCATGATGCAGGCCTTCGGCGCCAACCCCACGCCGATGCCGATGGGCGAGGTCTACTCTTCGCTTGAGACCGGGGTCGTCGATGGCGCCGAAAACAACTGGCCGTCCTATGAGTCCGCCCGCCATTTCGAGGTCGCCAAGAACTATTCGCTCACCGAACATTCGCTCAACCCTGAAATCCTGGTCATTTCCAAGATGAGCTGGGACAAGCTTTCCCCCGAGGATCAGGCTCTGGTTCGCCAGGCGGCCAAGGACTCCGTCGGCAAGATGCGCGAGCTCTGGAGCGCCCGCGAGAAGGTCTCGGAAGAAAAGGTCCGCGCCGCCGGTGCGAACGTCATCAAGGTCGACAAGGAAGAGTTCGCAGCCGCCATGGGTCCGGTCTACGACCAGTTCGTCAGCGACCCGAAACTCAAGGACCTCCTCGAGCGGGTGAAGGCGGTCAAGTGACAGCAGTGGGGCCGGTTCCAGGATTGGAGCCGGCCTTCGCAATTGTTCATCGGATCGCTCTTGCGGAGGAGGAAGAGACATGCGTCGTTTCATGCGGGCGACACGCCCGCTTCTCGGGGCGCTGAGCCGCGCGTCGCTCTACATTGCCGGCACCGGCATGGTCGCCATGACTTTGATCGTCGGCTGGCAGGTCTTTGCCCGCTACGTGTTGAACGACTCGCCAAGCTGGTCTGAACCCTTGGCCCTTCATCTGATGGCCTGGTTCATCATGCTCGGAGCCGCCGTCGGCGTGCGCGAAAGCGTACACCTCGGCCTCGATGTCATCCGCCATGTGATGAAGCCCTCGGTGCAGATAGCCATGGATCTGGCGAGCCTTGGCCTGATCGTCGTCTTCGGCGCATCCATGGCCTATTACGGGCTGCTTCTGTGCGCCGGCACATGGACGGCGACGATCCCCGTTCTCGGATGGCCGGGAGGGGTCGACTTCTTTCCGCTCATTGTCGGCGGCTTGATGATTGCCCTGTTTGCCGCCGAGCGTTTCATCGATCTCATTCTGGGTGTCGACGTCGCAGCAGATGTTGTCCTGCAGGAGATGGCCTGAATGGCTTACACTATTCTTTTCGGGGTCTTCACCCTCCTGATGTTCATCGGCATGCCGATCGCCTTCTGCCTGGGCATCGCGTCGTTTGCCACCGTGCTCTATCTCGGCCTGCCGCCGGTGGTGGTGTTCCAGCAATTGAATTCCGGCATGAACATCTTCGCCATGATGGCGATCCCGTTCTTCATCTTCGCCGGCGACCTGATGGTGCGTGGCGGCATCGCCAACCGGCTGATCCAGTTTGCCGCCGGGCTCGTCGGCCACCTGCGCGGCGGTCTCGGCCAGGTCAACATCGTCGCCTCTACGCTCTTCGGCGGCATTTCCGGTTCGGCGGTGGCGGATGCCTCGGCGGTCGGCGGTCTGATGATCCCGCAGATGGCAAAGCGCGGCTATGACCGCGACTATGCCGTCAACGTCACGGTCAACGCAGCGATCATCGCGCTGATGATCCCGCCGTCGCACAACATGATCCTCTATTCGATCGCAGCCGGCGGCAACGTCTCCGTCGCTGATCTCTTCACCGCCGGCATCATTCCGGGGCTGCTGCTGGCGCTTGCGTTGATGGCGACGGCCTACGTCGTCGCGAGGCGTCGCGGCTATCCGGCAGAACCTTTTCCGGGCTTTTCCAAGCTCTTCTACTATCTGCTCGCCTCCTTCCCCGGCATCGTTTTGATCGGCATCATCTTCGGCGGCGTGCGCTCCGGCGTCTTCACGGCAACCGAAAGCTCCTGCATCGCGGTGCTCTACGCCTTCCTGGTCGCCATGCTCGTCTATCGCGAACTGGATTGGGCAGGCTTTATCGAGGCGGTGATGGGGGCGGTGCGGACCACCGCCATGGTGCTGCTTGTCATCGGCATGGCGGCGTCCTTCGGTTGGCTGATGGCGTTCCTGCAGGTGCAGGCGCTGATGATCAGCGCGATCGGCGCGATCTCGGAAAACCCGATCATCGTGCTGCTCGTGATCAACATCATCCTGCTGTTCCTCGGCACCTTCATGGACATGGCGCCGATGGTGATCATCTGCACGCCGGTGCTTCTTCCCGTGGTCAAGGCCTTCGGCATCGATCCCGTGCATTTCGGGGTGGTGATGATCCTCAATGCTGGCATCGGCCTCAACACGCCGCCGGTGGGTACGGTGCTCTTCGTCGGCTGCGCCGTTGGCGGGATTTCCATTCGCGAGGCAATGCGCACCATCTGGCCGTTCTTCGGTGCCAGCATCGCGGTGCTGATGGCGGTGACCTACATTCCGGCCCTGTCGCTGTGGCTGCCCTCGGTCTTCCGGTGAGTTGACCCTTCGCGCTTTATCCGGGCTCGGTATCTCTGCCGGGCCCGAGCTACGCTTGCGGTGGGCGGGCTATTCGTTTCCGTTGGCGGCCGCGCACTGCCGCTCCAGGCGCTTCAGGAAGACGCCGATTTCCTTTGCTGCCTGCAGATCGCCCTTCCGCTCCGCAACCGCTCGCCCCTCGCGCCAGACCTGAATGGCCTCCTGGTGACGGCCGAGCTTGTGCAGGATTGCGCCGCGCAGCTTCCAGGCTGCCGAATAGTCCGGGTCGAAGGCGATCGCCCGCTCGGCATGGGCAAGTGCGGTATCGAGATCTGCCTCCTGAAGGCAGATGCTGCCGAGTGTGAAACGCAACAGGGCGTCATCCCGGCCGTCCTGTAAGAGCTTTTCGAGCACTTGCCGCATTGCGTCCTCCTACGTGATCGACCGTTCAGGCCGCAGGTTTGCTTGGGACCATGGTCGCATGCCCGTTGCTCGGCTGCGTCGGCAACGATCTCGCCCTGTCGAGAGACTGATATCGCCGGCGGCTCCAGATCAAGGGGTCGGCATGGGTGGAAGTCTCGGTTGCGACAATTGTTCCGACGAACAGCATGTGGTCGCCGACCTCGATCGAGGCGCTGAGCAGGCAGTCGAGCGCAGCGGCGGCTCCGAGAAGCCTTGGCCGTCCGCTCGGCCAGTCGGCCCATACGCCGATGAGGTAGCGCTTGGACGCTTCGATCTTGCCGGCGAAAGCATCCGCGATCAGGTCCTGTCCCTCTGCCAGCATGGCAAGCGAGAACCCCTGTTCTGCGGCGATCAGTGCGGCAAGAGGACTGTCCGCCCTGATCGAAACGACGATCGACGGCGGGTTGGCGGAAAGCGAGAAGGTGGCCGTCACCGTGCGGCCGAGACTGTCTGCTCCCTTGCCGGCGCTTGCCACGCAGACCGTGGCGGCGAGATGCGACAGGGTGTTGGCGAACTCCGGTTTCGACACGGCCATGTCGGCGTGGGCGTCGATCTCGACGGAAAGCGGAGGTGTCTGGCGCATAGGTCTTGTTCCAACTGAGGATAACCCGTGGCGGCGGGGAGACGCCACGGGGTCTGCAGAAGCCCAGGCTCAGGCGGGGGCGAGAGGGCTGCTGCAAATTCTCTGCCAACCGATCCGCAAGCCAGTTCCGGCGTCGCGGCGCTCGGCGGTCCGTCAGGCGGACTTCAATTCCGCCTCGGCAAACTCGTAGTTGGCAAGCTTGTCGAGGAAGTTCGACGTGTAGTCTGGCCGGCGGTTGCGGTAGTCGATGTAATAGGCGTGTTCCCAGACATCGAGACCGAGCAGCGCCTTGCCTTCGTTGGTGGCGACCGGATTGGAGCCGTTGGCGGTCTTCGTCACCTTGAGCTTACCGTCGGTGCCGAGCACGAGCCAGGCCCAGCCCGAGCCGAACTGGCCGGTTGCGGCCGCCTTGAAGGCATCCTTGAAGCTGGCGACGCTGCCGAAGTCTTCGGTGATCTTCTTTTCGAGCGTGCCGGGGATCTGGCCGCCCTTCGGTGAAAGGTTGTTCCAGAACAGGATGTGGTTCCAGTGCTGGCCAGCATTGTTGAAGACCGGGGCGAGCTCCGCCTTGCCGTGGCTGAGGCGGATGATCTCCTCCAGCGACAGGCCGGCGAGCGATGCGTCTTTCTCGACAAAACCGTTCAGGGCCGTGACATAGGCCTGGTGATGCTTGCCGTGATGGAACTCGATCGTTTCGGCGCTCATGCCGTTTTCGGCGAGCGCACCGGGAGCATAGGGAAGGGCGGGAAGTTCGAAGGCCATGATGAATTCCTTTGCGGGCGGGACACTCTCGACGGATCTCTTGTCTGCGAACGGAGGAGAGTGTATTTAGCAAGACAATTCTTTGTAAAACCGCACGCGGAAATATGTCAAGCGATCCCTTGTTAAATTTGAAGCAAAGCAGCGGCCGCACGCCGGGCGAGCGCATCACGCTGGCGCTCAAGCTGCATGGCCCGCAGACGGCGGCTGCGCTCGGCAAGCGTCTGACGATTACCGGCGAGGCCGTGCGCCAGCAGCTTGTCCGCCTTGCCGAAGATGGCTTCGTCGTCTCATGGTCGGAGGCGAAAGGTGTCGGTCGTCCCTCGCAATTCTGGGGGCTGACTGCAGTCGGCCATGCGGAGTTTCCCGATACGCATGCGGAGCTTACCGTCCAGCTGTTGCGGACGATCCGGCAGACGCTGGGCGAGGGGGCGATCGACCGGCTGATCGCAGCGCGCGAGGACGAGACCCGGCAAAACTACAGCGCGGCGATGGCGGAGAAGGCGGGCCTGCGTGAACGGGTCGACGAGCTGGTGCGGCTACGGTCGCAGGAAGGCTATATGGCTGCCTGCGAGGATCCTGGTGACGGTACGCTGCTGTTCGTCGAGAACCATTGTCCGATCTGTGCCGCCGCGACCAGTTGCCAGGGCTTCTGTCGGGCGGAGTTGAGCGTGTTCCGCGCGGTGCTCGGCCCCGGTGTCGAGGTCGAGCGCGCCGAGCATATTCTCGCCGGCGCGCGCCGCTGCGCCTATATCGTCAGGCTGGCGGATCGCGCCGCCTGAACCACGGCGACAAGGGCTGACGCAGCGCCGGGCCGAAGGCCGGCGCTGCGTCAAATCTGTTCCCGTTAGCGCGCGCCCATGCGCAGGGCACCGTCGAGGCGGATGACTTCCCCGTTCAGCATGCGGTTCTCGCAGATGTGCTGCACGAGTGCCGCAAACTCGTCCGGTTTGCCGAGGCGCTGTGGGAAGGGCACGCTCTTGCCGAGCGAATCCTGCACGTCCTGCGGCATGCCGGCCATCATCGGAGTTTCGAAGATGCCAGGCGCAATGGCAACGACGCGGATGCCGTGGCGCGCGAGTTCACGCGCGATCGGCAAGGTCATCGAGACGACGCCGCCCTTGGATGCGGCATAGGCCGCCTGGCCGATCTGGCCGTCGAAGGCTGCAACCGATGCGGTGTTGACGATGACGCCGCGCTCGCCGTCCTCGCCCGGCTCCTCCCGCTGGATCGCCTCGGAGGCAAGCCGCAGCATGTTGAAGGTGCCGATCAGGTTGATACCAACCGCGCGCGAAAAGCTCTCCAGCCGATGCGGGCCGTCGCGGCCGAGCACCTTTTCGCCGGGCGCGATGCCGGCACAGTTCACCAGCCCATGGAGATGACCGAAGCGACCCAGCGCCGCGGCAACGGCGGCGGCGCCATCCGCTTCATTGGTGACATCCGTCTTCTGGAAGAGGGCGTTGCTGCCGAGTTCCTCGGCCATCTTCTGGCCGGCCTCGGCGTTGACGTCGGCAAGCACCACGCGAGCACCCTCGCTATGCAGCCGCCGGGCGACGGCAGCGCCAAGGCCCGAACCGCCACCGGTCACAATAAAGACTTTTCCATCGATCAGCATGCAAGGCTCCTCCCGTACCGGATCGTGTCGCTACGACATAACCTCGCCGGGACGTGAAGCCAAGTGCAGTGATGTCGCGTTGTTCCGGTCCAGCAAGCGGCTCTCAGAAGTCCGCAACGAGGTGCGGCTCGCGTTCAGGCCCGAAGCGTGGCTGGACGCCGAGGAAGGAGCCGGCGCGGCTGATGATTTCCCTGACGACCGGAGCCGCGGTGTGGGCTGCCTGACGCCCCCCTCTCTCGCCCGTCAGCGGCGCATCCACGATCGAAAGAACGATGTAGCGTGGGTTGTCCATGGGGAAACCGGCGAGAAAGGCGTTGAAGTTCAGGTTCGTGGCGTATCGGCCGTTGATGACCTTGTCGGCGGTTCCGGTCTTGCCGCCCACATGGAAGCCGGGCACCTGGGCGTGGCGGCCGGAGCCCACCTGGCCGTTGCGGTTGTAAAGATAGCGCATGTCGGCGCTCGTCGTCGCCTGCAGCACTTGCTGCGCCTGTGCCTTCGCCGTCTCGGCGGACCTCGGAAGGAATGTCGGCGAGATCAGGTTGCCACCGTTCAGGAGAGCGGCAGCGGCGACGGCGGTTTGCAGCGGTGTGGTCGCGACGCCGTGCCCGAAGGATATGGTCACCGAATTGATCTTCTTCCAGCTGCGCGGCTGCGTCGGCGTTGCGGCACCCGGCAGCTCGGTTTCCATCTTGGAAAGAAGCCCGAGCTTGGTGAGAAAGGCTTGGTGTCCTTCGATGCCGACCATGTCCGCCACGGCGGCGGTTCCGATATTGGAGGAATACTGAAAGACTTCGGGAATGGTGAGGGGGCGATACTTGCCGCGAAAATCCTTGATGGTGAAACCGCCCATGCGGATCGGTCGCGATGCATCGACCACGGAGTTGAGGCTGATCTTGCCGGCGTCCAGGCCCATTGCCAGCGTGAAGCTCTTGAACGTCGAGCCCATCTCGAACGTCGCATTGCTCATCCGGTTGAACCAGCCCTTTTCGTATTCCTTGTCGACCTTGCCGTCCGGCAGTGTCCGCGAAGGCTGGTTCGGATCGTAGTCGGGAACCGAAGCCATCGCGACGACTTCACCGGTCTCTACATCCAGAACCACGGCGCCGGCGGCTTCTGCCTGATAGTCGATCATGGCGCGGGCAACCGCTTCTCGGACGATGCTCTGGACGCGAAGATCGATCGAGAGCCTGACCGGCTCGAGCGGGGTGTTGCCGGTCAATCCTGCCGCGCGGAGGTCGGCAAGGCCCTGCTGATCGATATAGCGCTCCATGCCCTGCAGGCCCTGATTGTCGACATTGACGTGCCCGAGGATATGCGATGCCGTCGAGCCACCCGGATAGAAGCGCCGCTTTTCCGGCCGGAAGCCGATGCCGGGAATGCCGAGCGCCAGGATGTCGGCCTGCTGGCGTGGCGTGAGCTGCCGTCTCAACCATTGGAAGGCGGTGCCGGAGCGAAGCTTCCGGTGCGTGTCGCGCCAATCGAGATTGGGGATGACGGTCGAGAGCTTCTCGACGACTTCGTCCGCATCCACGATCTTCCGCGGCTCGGCATAGAGCGACTCCATGTTGACGTCGGTGGCGAGCAGCTCTCCATGCCGGTCGATGATGTCAGGGCGAGAGGCGACGGCATGGTTGGTGGCGTTGATCCACGCCGTATCGACCGGTTTTTCCAGTCCGTACTGGATCAGGCGGCCCACGATCACCAGAAAGATCACGGCAAAACCGGCGATGATGATGCCGAGCCGTTGCCTGGCCTGTGTTCTCCGGCCCAGCGTGGTGCCGACGACCGCTCCGCTTTTGCCACTGACGTTTCGTTTCAGGGAAAAATGGGCCCGGCTTTTCAGCCGGACGGCGAGAGAGATCAATGTCATTCCGAACGCATCCAGATCTAAGCCAACCGAAGCCACGGGATCGGTCTGCCAGCCGGCACACCGAAGAAGGCAGTCGGGTGGGTATTAAAAGAGGATAGGCTTTGCCTGTGCGGCTAAAATTGTTCGGTATTTCCTAACAACAGATTAACCCTTGCGCGTTCTGGTTGCTGTTCCACAGGCAATTGGCGGCAAGCCGCCTTTAAATCGGACCACCAGCCAAAACGGGAAGGACTTCGAGAGGTTGCCGACATGGAACGCGCAAAATCGCAACTAGCGCTGCGCGATCGGCGTTATCTCGATGATCTTGATGCCGACAGCGTTGCTGGATTCGTCGTAGACGATCTCGCCTCGGCCGATGACCATGCCGTTGACCTTGAGCTCGACCGGATCGCCGAAATTGCGGTCGAGATGGATCGTGTCATCAGGATGGAGTTTCGAGATCTGGGAGACGGTCAGCTTGGCGCGACCAATGACTGCCTCGATCGCCAGCGGGATACCCTGGACCGCGCGCTCGCTCATTACCGACCGGCTCTCAAGCGCAGGGCTCTCATCGAGCTCGACCAGCTCATCCTGTAGCTTCTTGTTAATCATTCTGCACCATCCAAAGCACTGATTCACGACTCTTTAACAAAGAGTTGCGCCAGTTCGCCCTGGGTAGCAACCGTGGCTAAATGGGGGTTCTTCCTGCCTCGCAAGCGAGCGTTAACAAACAGTTAACATCCACAACGCGCGACCGGCAGAAGGCCTCAAAGCGTCACCGCGTTCCAGTTTCCGTCCCGTTTTTGGAAACCGATCATGCGGCGGCCGTTCGGCAACTTGTCGCCGAGCCGCACGACATAGACGTAGCCCTCGTACACCATCAGCCCCTGATCGCCGTTGCTATAGAGGATCTCGAAGGCTGGCGGGTTGTTCGGGGAAGCGCCTGCATCGGTCGACGGCTCGATCGCGGCCACTTCCGAGGGAGCGCTTCGGGGACCAACGAGATAGTAGAGTGACGACGCAAGGGCGGCGACGCCGAGGAAGGCGCCGACCAGCGCTGGCACCAGGCGCACCTTGAAACCCTTTGGCGTCGGCTGAGGTGTGGCAACACTCACGTTCGTTTCCCCGATTTGATCAATACGTCCATCGAGACCGTTCTCAGGCGAGGCCCCGGCGGCCATTACAGACAATGCTGTTGGTGGACGGCCGGATCTGCCTTGCGGATACGTTCCCTGCTTAGATCGAAGACGTCATGACCTCTCCGAATCAGCAGCATGCCCATTCGCCGGTATCAGGGACATACGGTCCCGGTCGTTTCCACACCTTTTGAGTGTCCACAAGATCGGCCCCACTTCGCCTTCAAGTAGGGCCGATCAGATGCTTTGCCAGGGGATATGCTCAGTCGCCTTCAGGCTGCTTCGCGCTTGCCGCTCTGGATGAGCCGCAGCCATGGGGTCAGGTGGAAGACGCTCATCAGCATGTACATCACCGTCATCCCGCCGATCTGCAGTCCTTGCTCGCCGGCGCATAGCATCTGCCCGACGTCCGAGCCGCCTGCGCCGACCAGGATCGCCATCAGCGCGAAGGTCGGTGCGGCCGCAAGGGCGAGCCCGTCGGCCACCCTCCGTGCGGCCGTCCGGGGAAGATCCCGTGCGCCGACAGAGAGGCTCGCGCTCATCGCGCCGAGCTCGCGCCCTGGCTTCGCATCGCTGCCTCGCCGGCATCCGAGACCTCGACCCAGCGCCGATCGGGTGCGGCGCCTTCGACATAGCTGTCGTTCCAGTTCCACCACTTGTAGGTCGGGGTCTGGGGATAGCCTTCGGGAGAGTCTTCCCAGACTTCCTGCCGGCCAAGCGGCGTGATGTCGAGATAGTTCCAGGTGCCGCCCATCTGTTCGTCACCACGGTTGTTGATGAAGTAGGTCCGAAACAACCTGTCGCCGTCGCGGAAGAACACGTTGTGGCCGTGCCACTCGTCGACACCGAAATCGAGGTCGAAGCTGTCGGTGATGGTGTACCACGGCATCGTCCAGCCCATGCGCGCCTTTAACCGCGCGATGTCCGCCTGCGGCGCGCGCGAAGTGAAGACCAGCGTGGTGTCGCGGGCGTTGAGGTGGGAGAGATGCGCGACCTGGTCGGCGACCATGGAGCAGCCGCGGCAAGCGTGCTCGGGCCAGCCATGGACGCCCGGTTCGTAGAAAGCGCGATAGACGATCAACTGGTGCCGGCCGGCAAAGAGATCCAGCAGGCTTTCCTTACCCGCAGGCCCTTCGAAGGCATATTCCTTCGTGACCGCCATCCATGGCATGCGCCGGCGCTCGGCAGCGAGCGCATCGCGGGCATGCGTGTGTGCCTTTTCCCTGACGAGCAGGTTCTGGCGCGCCTCTTCCCAGGCCTGTTGCGAGACCACCTGCGGCTTCTGCATGGCGGGCTGGGCGGTCGGATTCTCGACTGTCTTGTTCATGACGTTCAATCTCCTCGTTTTTGCCGAAGCCCGTATCGCGCGGCCGGAGCGCCGGAATACAGGTCATCGCGCCGTCATCGAGGGTAGTTTGGCACCACCGATCAAATGCCGGGAGTAACAACTGTGACGGTATTATTCCGGGCGACTCGATGGGCTCTAGGGCGGCGACCCCGCCGCCCTAGAGCCCGGCTAGCCGCAGTTCGCCGACGAAGGAACCGGCAAAGACCTTTACCCCTCGGCAGCAGCAATCGATTGGTCGGATAGACGATGTGGACGCCGCGCTCAGCGAGCTTGTGGTACGGCAGGATCGGTCGGAGCTTGCCTTCGGCGAGCAGCGGGTCGGCGATAAAGGACGGCAAGGCGCCGAAACGAGCGTTGCCCGCCAACAAGTCCATAATTTCCTATGAGTAAAATATCTATTCTCCGTATCGCTGATTATTCGCGATCCGGCCAGCAATAAGGTGCGTCCAGCTTCCTGATGTTCGGGAAATGCAGAAAAGGAGTTCACCATGTTCAACACCGCAACGCTTGGCCGCACGGTGGCGGTCTCCCTCGTGGCCGGCTTGCTGGGAAGTGCCGCTTTCGCGCAGGATGTCGGCAAGAGCCCCTGGGGGCCGGAAGACGAGATCGGACGCCTCAACCTGATTACGCCCGCTTCCCGCGCTGCGATCCTGTCGCGTATCGAGGGTGCCAGGTCCTACGACCTTGCCGTCGAATACTTCATCGGTATGCCAAGCTGGGAGGCGGCCGGCGATCCGCCATACCAGATGTGGATGACGCACACGCCGCATGGCACGGCCGTTTCCGATCCGATGAAGGTCGGCAAGGAGATGAACCAGCACGTCAGCTATTCCGGTTCGGCCGTTTCGATGTACGCGCATATGGGCACGCATATCGATGCACTCAATCATTTTGGCCTGAACGGCAAGATCTGGAACGGCTATGCGGCGGCCGATCACCTCGGAGACCAGGGCTGGACCGTCACCGGTGCGGAGAAGTTGCCGCCGATCGTAGCGCGCGGCGTTCTGATCGATGTCGCGGCGGCGAAGGGCATGCAGATGCTGCCGGAGAACTACCGCATCACCCGAAAGGAGCTTCAGGAGGCGCTCGAAAGGCAGGGCGTCAAGCTTCAGGAAGGCGATGTGGCGCTGATCCGCACCGGGCGCATGCAGCATTACGAAGACAAGTCCGCCTACATGAGCAATCCGCCCGGGCTCAGCCTCGACGCGGCGAAGTTCCTGGTCGAAGACGGCGGCGCCATGGTCGTCGGTGCCGACAATCTGAGCTTCGAAGCGTTCCCGGCCGAAACCGCAAACAATTACATCCCGGTCCACACCTATCTCCTGGCCCAGCAGGGTGCACCGATCATCGAGCTCATCAATCTCGAAGAACTGTCGAAGGACCGGGTCTACGAGTTCGCTTTTGTCGGCGCATCGCTCAAGTTCCGCGGGGCGGATGCCGCCCCGATCCGCCCCGTCGCCTTTCCGTTGCGCTAGGAACTGAGGCAGCGTGGGTGCCGCTGCCTTGAATGGCAGAACCACCCGAGGACTAAAAGGAGGCGCTGCGGATTTCCGCGGCGCCTCCTCTGTGTCATCCGGAGCGGGCGTGTTTATTGCCAGTCGTTGAAGCGCAGGCATACTCTCGGGGAGCGACCGTCTGGGCGCTCCTGCGGTGCGCCTTTACTCGACGACGGCGGGCATCTCCGTCTCGGCGCGGCCGCGCAACGGTTTCTCCGGCATCTGATGGAACATCGCCAGCGACAGTATCATCGCCGCGGTGCAAGCGGCGAAAATATAGGCGAATGGCAGGGCCGAGGCAGTCGTGGCACCGATCGTCTGGATGGCTTCGCCACCGAGCGGCAGGCCATTGCCGAGCGCAATAGCGCCGAGGATGGCAACGCCGAGGGCGCCACCCAGGGACCGCAGGAAAGTCAGAACGCCGGTTGCGACGCCAAGATGCGCCTGGTCGACGGCGTTCTGGACGGAAATGGTTGCGACCGGAAAGGTCATGCCGGAGCCGAAACCCGCGCCCGAGGTCAGCAGCACCAGCACGGGCAGCGTCGTGCGCCCGGCAAGAGCCGCGAGCGCCGCCAGGCAGATAAAGCTGAGTAGGCTGCCAATGACCGCCATCCTTTTGTAGTGGACTAGGCGCGGTATCGTCCGCGCGCTGGTCGTAGCTCCAAACACGGTACCGAGCAGCAGACCGAGCATGATCAGCCCCGAGCCGCCGGCGGTGAGGCCATGGAACGACTGCGCATAAACGGGGAGATAGACGGACAGGCCGACATTGGCGCCCTGCGCCAGAAACATTGCCAGGGTTCCGAAGCGCACGATGGGATTGCTGAGCACTTCGAGCGAGATGAGGGGTTCGGCCACTCGCCGGAGGCGCAGGGCAAACGCAGTCCAAAGAACGGCCGAAGAACCGAGCAATCCGGCGATCGCCGGCGAAAGCCACGCATAGCGGCTGCCGCCCCAATTCAGAGCCAGCAGCAGAAGTGCCGTTGCGGCGACGAGCAAGGTAGCTCCCGCCCCGTCGATCCGGTGTGCTCGGGTTATGACGGGCAGCTTCTTCAGCGGATTGCTGATGATCGCCATGGCCGCAAGCCCGAGCGGAATGTTGATCCAGAAGATCAGCGACCAGTGCAGGTGCTCGGCGAAGGTGCCGCCCAGCAGTGGCCCGGCGATGCTGGCCACCGCCCATGTCCCGGATATCCAGGCGGCATAGCGAGCGCGCTCGCGCGGAGGAACGAGATCGCCGATCACGGTTTGCGAGAGGGCGAAGAGACCGCCGCCGCCCAGGCCCTGGACCGCGCGGCCGATGATCAGCGTCAGCATGTTCGGCGCCAGCGCGCTGATCAGCGATCCCGCAAGGAAGATGATCACGGCGGCGAAGATCGTCGGCCGCCGACCGTGAATGTCGGAGATCTTGCCGTAAAGCGGCGCCATGGCCGTCGCGGTCAGGAGATAGGCTGTCACCACCCACGGCAGATAGTCGCTGTGCCCGAGCGCCTTGCCGATCGTAGGCATGGCGGGCGCCACGATCGTCTGGTCGAGTGCGGCCAGGAGCATGGAGAGGAGCACGCCCGCGATGATGACGTTCTTTTCCTGCTCCGAGAGAGTGGGCGCCATCGCAGTCGTTTCGTTCGGGGGGCGTATCTCGTTCATGCAGGCGGTCCGATGCGGTCATTTCGATTTTGACGAGAGGCATTCAGAATGCCTGGGCGTGCGATAGTCAACCGTCCGAGCGGTCAGGACGTTCGCCGTTCCTTGATGGAGGCAAGCAAAGTGGGCCGACCGAGCCGTTTTCTCGCACTTGTCTCGCAATTGCGCCGACCCGCGTTGCAGGGCGTCTAGCTACTCCGGTGCCGCGCCATCAAATTCGCCTGCAGGACCACCACGACGAGCAGGAAACCGCCGCGGATGACCGATTGCCAGTAGGCCGAAAGCGATATCCAGCCGAGGCCATTTTCGAAGTTCAGGATGTTGAACACCATGGCGAGCAGTAGCGCGCCTGCCAAGGTGGCGCCGACGGAACCGGAACCGCCCGACAGCAGCGTGCCGCCGACGACAACGGAGGCGATCGCGAAGAGTTCCCAGCCCACACCCTCCGTCGGCTGCCCGGCGCCGAACTGCGAGGCAAGGATGACGCCGGCAAGACCGGCGAGCGTGCCTGAGGCGAGATAGACGCCGGCAAGCGCGCGTTCGACCTTGAGGCCCATCAGGCCCGCCGTCGCCTCGCCGTCACCGATCGCCAGGATATGGCGGCCGATGGGGAGCTTCTCGAGCACGATCCAGCCGACCACATAGGCCGCAAGTGCGATCCAGGCGGGGATGGGGAAGCCCAGAAAATCGTCCTGGCCGATCACAGTGAA
Organism: Ensifer sp. SSB1; assembly: GCF_016652895.1. Taxonomy (NCBI): domain Bacteria; kingdom Pseudomonadati; phylum Pseudomonadota; class Alphaproteobacteria; order Hyphomicrobiales; family Rhizobiaceae; genus Ensifer; species Ensifer sp. SSB1. Next base: position 43,178 of record NZ_JAEPRP010000023.1, on the reverse strand, counting down.
ACCGGTGTCGTAGGAAACCGAGACCGACTGGTTGTCGGCCAGCAAAAGGCCGGTACCGTAGGCGGCGAGCATCGTCGCGAGCGTGGCGATGAAGGGCTGGATGCGCATCCTCGTGATGATGAAGCCATTGAGCGCGCCGACGGCGAAGCCGGCCGCCATGCCGCCAAAGAGCCCGGCAGCCCAATGATAGGGGGAGAGCAATGCTGCGACCACGCTTGCCATCGCCGCCGTGCCGCCGACCGACAGGTCGATGCCGCCTGTCATGATGACGAAGGCCATGCCGAGCGCGATCAAGGCGAACATCGAGTTGTAGCGCAGGAAACTCAGGATGTTGTAGGGCGACAGGAAGTTGTCGTAGCGCAACGCCCCGAAGAGAATGAGGCCGGCGAGCGCCAGGATGACGCCGAGCCGAGCGAGGTCGCCGGAATTCTTGACCAGGAAGAGGCGAAGGATCGTTTGCATCGTGGTTGCCCCTAGTGTCTGCCGGCGCGCTGCTGGATGAAGACGGCGGTGACGATCAGCCCGGCCTTGACGATGAGCGCCGCCGCGTCCGGTACGCCATTGGCGAGCAGCGTGTAGCGCACCAGCTGGATGACGAATGCGCCGAGCACCGTGCCGATGATGTTGGCCCGCCCGCCGGTCAGAAGCGTGCCGCCGACGGCGACCGCAGCGATCGCATCGAGTTCCATACCGAGGCCGACTAGGTTGGCGTCGCTCGCCGAGTTGCGGGCAACGACGATGAGGCCGGCTACGCCGGCAAGCGCGCCGCTTGTCATGTAGACGAAGAGCTTGACCCGTTTCACCGGTATGCCGGTCAAACGGGCGGCTTTCTCGTTGCCGCCGACGGCGATGATCTGCCGGCCGATCACGGTGTAGCGGATCATTGCGAAAGCCGCCGCGACGATGACGATCATCAGCAAGACCTGGGCCGGAACGCCGGCAATGTGCCCGAGTGCGATGAACTGGAAGCCTTCATTTTTGAAGACCTGCAGATTGCCGTTGGTCATCACCTGGGCGATGCCACGGCCGGCGATGAAAAGCACAAGCGTGGCGATGATCGGCTGAATCGAAAAGCGGGTAACGAGGAAGCCGTTGAAGAGACCAAAGAGGGCGGCGGCAGCAACCGGCAGGAGGAAGGCGAGGGTGACTGCCAGCGCCATGTTTTCCACCGGCCAGAACTGGCCCATGAAGATCATCGGCGCCAGGGCGCCGGCAATCGCCATCAGCGAGCCGACGGATAGGTCGATGCCGCCGGTGGCAATGACCAGCGTCATGCCGGTCGCGACGATGACGATGGTTGCAACCTGGGTCAGGTTCACATTCAGCGTCTGCAGAGACAGGAAGTTCGGCGTGACAGCGACGTTGAACAGGATCAGCGCGAGAAAAGCGACGAAGGTGCCGTAGCGGCTCGCCAGTGTCATGAGCCGGCTACCGGACGAAAGGGTTCCCGATGGTTGTGGGGCTGGGGTCTCGATCGTCGTCATGTCATTCTTCCTGGTGGGCCATGGCGGCAAGCAGCGCAGTCTCGCTCAAATCCTTGCGCGGCAGGGTCGCGACCGACGTGCCGTCGCTCAAGACCGTCACACGGTCGGCAGCGGCGAGAAGTTCCTCGAGTTCCGAGGAGATCATCAGCAGGCTCAAGCCCTCGTCGGCGAGGCTGCGCAGAAGTTTCAGGATTTCCGATTTCGCGCCGATGTCGATGCCGCGCGTCGGTTCATCGACGATGAGGACGCGTGGGTCGGTGGCAAGCCAGCGGGCGAGCAGCACCTTCTGCTGGTTACCGCCGGAGAGTTCCTTGATCGGCTGATCGGGGGAGGCGCATTTGACCCCGAGGGCGCGGATATAGCGGCTGACGATCTCGTCCTGCCGGGCACGGTCGACGATGCCAGCTTTCTTGAGTTTGGGCAGCAAGGCGAGCGTCATGTTCTCGCGGATGCTCATGTCAGGGACGATGCCGTCGATCTTTCGGTCTTCGGATACGAGACCGATCCCGTCGGCGATCGCGTCAGCCGGTTCGCGGTAGCTGCGATCCCGTCCCTGCATGCGGATCGTGCCGCGCTCCATCCTGTCGGCACCGAAGATCAGGCGCGCCGTTTCCGTGCGGCCGGAGCCGAGCAGACCGGCAAGGCCGGAGATCTCGCCCTCTCGCACGTCAAGGCTGACGTCGCGCACGCGCACACCCGCGCCGGCGTTGTCGAGTTCGAGGCGAACCGGGCGTTCAACGGTCTCGGCTTCGGGCGCCATCGCCTGAAAGGCGGCAAGCTCCTTGCCGAGCATATGGCGCACCAGCGCCATCTTCGGCATGTCGGCCATCGGGCTTTTGGCCACGGTTTGCCCGTCGCGCATGATCGTCACCCGGTCGCAGATTTCATAGAGTTCGTCGAGCCGGTGGCCGATGAAGATGACGGCGACGCCCGAACGTTTCAGCGTGCGGATCGTCTCGAACAGGATCGCGACCTCGCGCTCGTCGAGCGAGGAGGTCGGCTCGTCCATGATGACGAGGCGGGCGCTTTGCGTCACAGCGCGGGCGATCGCCACCATCTGCCGCGTCGCCGCATCGAAATGCGCGACCGGACGATCGACGTCGATCGTCAGGTTGAAGGTTTTGAGCACCGCTTCGGCGCCGCGCCGCATGGCGCCATGATCGATCATGCCGAAGCGTTTGGGCTCGCGGGAGAGGTAGATGTTCTCCGCCACCGAACGCTGCGGGGCGAGATTGATCTCCTGGTAGATCGTGGCGATCCCGGCGGCCTGCGCCTGCGCGGGCATCGAGAAATCGACATCCTGGCCGTCGAAGGTGATGTTACCTTCGTCCCGGCGATAGACGCCGGTCAGGATCTTGATGAGCGTTGACTTGCCGGCGCCGTTCTGGCCGACGAGCGCCATGACCTCTGCCGCTTCGACGTCGAGCGAGGCGGATTTCAGTGCCGGAACGCCGGCGAACGCTTTGGAAATGCCCTGCATGGACAGAAGCATGGGTCTCCTCCCTATCTTCGCCATCCGCCGCCCCTGAGGGTGGGCGTCATCAGCCTACACGTGAACGGGCCGAAGGTCATGCCGGGACCGCTGTCGTCAAAAAGACGGCCGAGACGGTTGTGCCGTCCCGGCCGCAGAGGCTCGGGGAGAATGGATCAATAGGCGTTGGCGAGTTCGGCAGCCGCGTTGGAGGCGTCGTAGAACTTGTCGTCGTTGATGATCATCGCGTCGATTTTCTCGCCCTTGGCGTAGCGCATCATCGTCTCGAAGGCCTTCGGTCCGAAGCGCGGGTTGCACTCGACGACCGCGGCGATCTTGCCGTCGACGACCGCCTGCACGGCTTCCTTGCCGCCGTCGATCGACAGGACGAGAACGTCCTTGCCGGGGACCTTGCCGGCCGCTTCGAGGGCGGCGATCGCGCCGATCGCCATTTCGTCGTTATGGGCGTAGATCACGTCCGCATCCGGATGGGCCTGAAGCAGGGCTTCGGCCACCTGGCGCCCCTTGTCTCGGGCGAAATCGCCGGTCTGCGATGCGACGATCTCGAAGCCGCCGGCCGCCTTGATCGCCTCGTCAAAGCCCTTTTTGCGGTCGTTGGCGGGCGACGATCCGGTCGTGCCTTCGAGTTCGATGATCTTCGACTTGCCATTGGCGTTCTTTGCCAGCCACTCGGCAACGCGTTTGCCTTCCTCGACGAAGTTCGAGCCGATGAAGGTCAGATAGTCCTGGCCGGCCTTGGCCAGCGACGGATCGACCGAACGATCGAGCAGGATCACCGGAATGCCGGCCTTCTTGGCGGCCATGACGGCGGGGATCAGCGGCTTTTCTTCGCGCGGTGCGAGGAAGATCACGTCGACGCCCTGAGCGATCATCGAGTTGACGTCGGCGACCTGCTTGGCGGCGGAACCGGCAGCATCCGTATAGACGAGCTGGAAGCCGAGCTTTTCAGCTTCGGCCTTCATGCTGTTCGTCTGGGCGATGCGCCAGGGATTGTTGGATTCGGTCTGCGCGAAGCCGACCTTGTATTTGTCCTTCTGCTCGAGCTTCGGCACTTCGGCGATCGCGACGCCCGCAAGGGCTAGCGCGCCGACGGCCGTGGCCGCAAGCATGAAAGTACGACGCGAAATCGTAGTCATAATCGGGTTCTCCTCCCAGATTTGGCCGGTGCTCCTCTACCGGACGTGAGCATTTTGGGCTTCACATCTCCAAATCTTGCGCTAATAATATTAGCAGTCAAGGCCAAAAATTATGAGCACTTGCAAAAGCCCGCGTGCAGTGCAATGCACGCATGAGGGTAAGGAGCACGCATGGCCAAGGGAAACGGGCGCAGTCCGGAAAAAAGGGGCGAAGGTCGCCCGACGATGACGGATGTCGCCAGGATAGCCGGCGTTTCCCAGTCAAGCGTTTCCCTGGTGCTGAACGAGATGTCGGGTTCGCGCATCTCGCCCGAAACGCAGCAGAAGGTGCGCGAAGCTGCTCATAAAATCGGTTATAAATTGCCGGCGACCCGAGGCCCGGTTGCAGCGGCGCCGGCGGTCGAGAAGGACACGATCGCCTTCATCGTCGATGAAATCTCCACCAGCCCGCACCCGGTCGTCAGCCTCGACGGCATCCGCGACTATGCTTTCGAGCAAGGCATGCTGGTTTCGGCGCATGTGACCCGCTCCAATCCGGAACTCGAAGAGGCGGTGCTGCGCTCGGTCTTGAGAGACCCTTCGATCGCCGGCGTCATCTACGCAACGATCTTTACCCGTAAAGTTGCCGTGCCTGAGGCGCTGGCGCCGCTGCCGACCGTGCTTCTCAATTGCTACTGCGAACCGCGTCAGCATGTGGCCGTCGTTCCGGGCGAGGTCGCCGGCGGTTTTGCCGCTACCGCACATCTGACGGCGCTCGGCCACAAGCGCATCGGTTTCATCAATGGTGAGCGCTGGATGGATGCGGCTGCAGATCGTCTCAAGGGCTACAAGCAGGCGCTTGCTTCCGCCGACATCGCCTTCGACGAGGCGCTTGTGAGGGACGGCGACTGGCTACCGCTGCGCGGCTACGAGGCCGGGCTGGATCTGCTCTCAATGCCCAATCCGCCGACCGCCATTTTCTGCGGTAACGACCTGATGGCGATCGGCGTCATGGAGGCGGCCCAGGAGAAGGGGCTGCGCGTGCCGGCCGATCTCTCGGTCATGGGCTATGACGACCAGGAACTGGCGCGCTACACCCATCCGCCGCTCTCGACGCTGGTGCTGCCCAACTACGAGATGGGGCAGAGGGCCGCCGAGATCCTGATCGACATGGCAATCCACGGCAAGCATATGCGCCCGATGACGATCAAGGTCGACGGGCCGCTGGTGGTTCGCGAAACCACTTCCGGCTGGCCCGCCCGGGCCGTCGTGGCTGGAAAGCGATAGAGCCGCCCCTTCAGGAAATCGGACCTGCGTCGTCAGGCCTCCGGTTTATCGGCATAGGCGAGAGTGTAGGCCTCGCTGACGGCCTCATCCAGCGAGCGCCCCGCGCGATAAGGAGAAAGCGTCGCCGGTCGCACGATGCTGGCATCGAGGCGCGAACAGCGCTCGGGGGCGCCGAGGACGGTGTGCACCGGCAGGCGCTCCGCATAAACGGGCAGGTCGTAGTCCTCCTCATCGTCGATCAGGCCCTTGGACCTGATCTTGGCCGAAGCCCGTTCGATTTCCATGACGATCACCGCTGTTGCCTTGATCTCCTGCGCAGTGCTCGGGCGCAGCGTTGCGGTGCGATCCGGAAAGAACCGATCCACCATCATCGTCAAGGCGCGCAGCTTCTCCTCCTGGTTCTCGACCAGACGGGCGGTACCGAACGCCATGACCGAGCGGTAATCGGCCGAGTGGTTGAAAGCGGAGCGGGCAAGCACGAGGCTGTCGAGATGGGTCACCGTCAGGCAGGCCGGCTCGCCTGCGGAGAGGTTGCGCAGCATGCGGCTGGCGCTGCTGCCATGCCAATAGAGGTGCCGTCCTTCCCGCCAGAAGAGCGTCGGCGTGCAGAAAGGCTGACCGCCGATGACATAGGCGACGTGGGCGAGAGCTGCCGCGTCGAGCAGTCTGTGCACGGTCTCGTGGTCATAGAAGCCACGATCATGGCGGCGCTTGACGCGGTTGACCGTATCGACGGGGTAGGTGGGAGCGGAATGTTCGGTCACGGCTGGTTCCTTTCAGGCTTGCTTCTTGAAGGTTCGCATGCGCAGACTGGTTTGAAATAGGTCCACTTCCGATCGCCTCATGCCAACCACTTCTCTTCCAAGACAGGAATCGGCCTTTCCGCCGATCGAACTCGACGGCACGATCCGCAACCAGGGGCTTCGCGTCCATAGCGCCTTGCGCGCCGCCATCGTCGACGGGCTGCTTCCGCCCGGTTCCCGCCTGCCATCGAGCCGCGAGCTTTGCAGCCAGCTTGGCATAGGCCGCAACATGATCGTGGCCGCCTATGAGCACCTGGTGAACGACGGGTTGATCGAAGCCCGTCACGGCTCGGGCACCTATGTCTCGTCCAGCCTGCCGACACCGCCATCCATAGCGGCGGCGCCGGATATCCCGCTGACCTTTGGCGGCCGACCGCCCTTTGCTCTTGGCCAGACCCATGTGGAGCCGGCCTTCCTTGCGCGGTTGGCCGCGGCAACCCGGCGCCATATCGCCGAAGCGAGCGCGGATGACCTTGCCTATGGCGATCCGCGCGGCAGCTTGCATTTGCGGCGACAGATCGCAGACTTCCTGGCCGTCAACCGAGGCATCCGCTGCGATCCCGGCTGCGTCGTCATCGTCAGCGGCACTCAGCACGGCCTGAGGCTCTGCGTCGATGCGCTGCTTGAGCCTGGAGATTGGGCATGGGTCGAGGAGCCCGGCTATGGTGCGTCGCGCTCGACACTCATGGCGGCGGGAATGCGGCCCGTGCCGGTGCCGGTCGACGGGGCAGGGATCGATGTTGCCGTGGGCATTGCGCGAAACCCTCGCGCCAGCGCCGCCTATGTCACGCCGTCGCACCAGTTTCCCACCGGCGTGAAGATGGCGATGGACCGGCGTGTGGCGCTGATCGAATGGGCGGAGGCAGCCGGCGCCTGGATCTTCGAGGACGACTACGACAGCGAGTTTCGCTATTCGGGTCCGCCGCTGACGGCGCTGGCGGGGCTTGCGCCGGACCGCGTCGTCTATCTCGGAACCTGCGCCAAGACGCTGTTTCCCGGGTTGCGGCTGGGCTACGTCGTGGTGCCTCCGGGAGCCTTGGAGCGGGTCCTGACGCGGCGCGCCGCCTTTGACCGGTTCATGCCGGTGTTCCTGCAGAACGCCGTGGCCGATCTCCTGGCGGACGGATCGGTCGCGTCCCAATTGCGCAAGAGCCAGCGGCGCTACCGTGCCGCCCGCGATCAACTGGCCGAAATCGTCAGCACCACGTCCCGCGGGACGCTGTGCCCGGATGTCCCTGAGCAGGGCCTTCACATGATCGTCCGGCCGCGCGACGGGCTGGCGCCAGGCCTGTCGCAAGTGATCCGAGCGGAAGCGAAAATCGACGCGGTGCTATTGTCCGAAACCTTCATGGAGCGAAGCGATGCCGAAGGGCTCATCCTCGGGTTTTCGGGATATGAAACGGGTGCGCTGCGGGCTGCGGCCGCGCGACTGGGAACGACCGCGCTCAAACTGGCCACCGGCTTTGGGCGGTGACCATCCCCCGCGGCACTTTCAAATGGCGGGCAGTACTGCCCGCACATGATCCGCAAGCGCCTTCACCGCAGATGACGGGCGCGGCTCGGCAAATTCCAGCGCAATGCCGATCGTCGGCAGCTTCGGCAATCCGGCCGAAATGATGTGCAGATCGGAGGGGACGGCGGTTCTCGTCAGGACGGCGATAGCATGGCCGGAGCGGGCAAATGCGATAAGCCCGGCGAGGCTGTTGCTTGCAAAGGCGACACGGTACCGTCGATCGATCGCTTCCATCGCATCGCAGGCTGCCCGGTAGTCGAGCGTCGTCGGGGCCGACAAGGCCAGGGGCAGGGCGACACGGTCGAGGATTTCCGGCTCCGCAACCTTGCCGACCCACACGAAGTCTTCGGTTCGAATGACCTCGCCGTTTGCGGCGTCGGCGATGGAAACGAGCGCCAGGTCGACCTGCCGCCGCAGCAGCATCGGGCGCAACTCCGTGGTCGGAGCGCAGACCATGCGCAATTCGACCTCCGGGTGCTGATCGAGAAAGCGCTCGATGATCCCCGGAAGGAAAGCGATCGAGTAATCTTCCGGGCAACCCAGGGTAACGGAGCCCTTGAGGCCTTTGCCTTCCATCTCCGCCAGGATTTCGTCGTGCCCGGCAAGAAGGTACTCGGCATGGACCAGCAGCTTTTCACCCGCAGCCGTCAGCCGCACACCCGATCCGGTGCGGTGGAAGAGAGCTTGTTCGAGAAAGTCCTCAAGGCGCTGCATCTGCATGCTGAGCGTCGATTGCGTTCGCCCGACCTGCTGGGAGGCAAGGCTGATGGAGCCCGTCCGCGCGATGACGGCGAAGTTCCTGAGCAGGGCAAGGTCGAGGTTTCTCATGATATCAAAATATCCGATACCGGAGCGGAATACTATCAATTTGCCTGAAGCTGAAATGCCCGTTAGCCAGTGAGGACCGCCAACGAGGAGAAATCTGATGTCGCTGAATTCCGATCCTGCGTTCTGGGCCGCCGCCAACAAACACCTCACGCGCTATGGCCCCGGTTTCGAGTCGATCATCGTGGAGCGGGCGGAAGGAAGTTTCGTTTACGATGCGGACGGTCGCGCCATTCTGGATTTCACCTCCGGACAGATGAGCGGTGTTCTCGGCCACACCCACCCGGACATCGTTGCGACCGTCGAGCGGCAGATGCGGACGGTCGCCCATCTCTTCAGCGGCATGCTGTCGAGGCCCGTCGTCGAACTTGCCACGCGCCTTGCCGCACTTGCGCCGGGGCTCGACCGGGTTCAACTGCTGACGACCGGCGCTGAATCTAACGAGGCGGCTATTCGCATGGCCAAGCTGGTGACCGGCGGGCACGAAGTCGTCGCCTTTGCGCAGAGCTGGCATGGCATGACGGGCGCTGCCGCCTCGGCGACCTATAGCGCCGGGCGAAAGGGCTACGGTCCCGCGGCCGCCGGCTCGTTCGTGATACCGGCGCCGAATTCCTATCGGCCGCGTTTCACCCACCCGGATGGCAGCAACGACTGGCAGACGGAACTCGATGACGCCTTCTCGCTGATCGACCGGCAGTCGACGGGCAGCCTTGCGGCGTTCATCGCCGAACCGATCCTTTCAAGCGGCGGGGTCCTCGAACTTCCGCCGGGGTATCTCTCAGCACTCAAGCGCAAGTGCGAAGAACGCGGCATGCTGCTCATTCTCGACGAGGCGCAGACCGGCATCGGTCGGACGGGGCATATGTTTGCCTTCCAGCGCGACGGCGTGACGCCGGATATTCTCACTCTGTCGAAGACCTTGGGCGCTGGACTGCCGCTTGCCGCCGTGATGACGACGGCGGAAATCGAACAGAAGGCCCATGAAAGTGGGTTCCTCTTCTATACCACCCATGTCTCCGACCCGTTGCCGGCGGCGGTCGGCGTTACGGTGCTCGATGTGATCGAACGGGATGGCCTTGTGGAACAGGCGATTGCGCGCGGCGAGCGGCTGCGCGAGGGGCTTCGATCATTGCAGCAAAGATTCGAATGCGTCGGCGATATCAGGGGACGCGGCCTTCTTCTTGGGCTCGAAGTTGTCGCGGACAGGCAGACGAAGGCTCCGGGCTTCGAGCTCGGTGCAAGGGTTATGGAAGAAGCGATGCGGCGCGGCCTCAGCATGAACATCGTCAAGCTTCCCGGCATGGGCGGCGTGTTTCGCATCGCCCCGCCTTTGACCGTAACGCCGCAAGAAATCGATCGCGGGCTGGAGATCCTGTCGGATTCGATTGTGGTGGCGGCCAGCGCCCTCTGAGCGTGAATGGCGAGCGCTTCCACCCTCGCATTCGTGCGACGGTGGAAACCGTCGGCAGTGCCCGACAGCTTTTGAAGGCCTCGGATGATCATCCCAGATTTGGCGAAATCTGGCCTGAAGACAACCATAGGAAAAGCTGCTAGCTGTTCTGCATCCTTGAGGGGAAACGCAAAAGCCGGGGGCAGAACCGATGACGTCATACACTCTGACATGCGTAAACAACTCGCAGCTTTCGGGCAGTTTCGCCGTCTTCCAGAGGCCGCCCGAAACCATGGGCCCGACGGACGTCCTATCGCTTGCCTGGTTGGCCCGGCCGACCGCGCCCGACAGCCGCGTCACCTTCGCATGGAGCCCCGATTATTGTTTCATCTGGTCGGAGACCGGTCTGCTGAAGCCGGGCATCTCGTTCTCGGCATCGCAGGTGAAACCGGCCGACCCCGGCGGTGAAAACCTGATTCAGCTCACCCAGGATGCAGTCGGAGCGACGACCTTCAGCAATCCGGGCGCCAGCGGGACGCCTGGGTCGCTTACGATAGAACAGCTGTCGAACGTCGTTCCCAACCGGACATCCGTTGGGATCGGAATGGCCGGCTCCGGCACGTTCGTTGTGCAGGGAGCGCCGAACATGACGGCTGTCTTCACGCCGCACCCGAACTATTGGGTGGTTTTCGGCAACTACGAGACCGGAGCCGTGCTCGACTTCGAGGAGGTCACGGGCGCCGTCGAAGTCGTCTATGGTGGCTCTCTGACGTCGCGGACTGCAACGCTTGGCCTCGACAATCTCATTACCGTCGAGTGACCGTCTTCAGCGATTGAATGTGGTTGGCGCGCGCAGAGCCGTCTTGTGAAGCGTGTAGAAGGTGCGAGGTTAGGACATTGTCCTGGCCTCGTTTCTCCGCTGGACGTTGCGACGCGACAGCCTGTGGTCCCTATCTATCCTTTCGACCGATACAGTGGATCGACTGTGGGCGCGACCGACTTGCCACCATATTGTTCCTTTGGAAATCAACGTGAAGGGTGACACCGTCACCACGGTGCGCAGCTCACACGGGCGCGACGGTTTGCCGGAAAACATAACCGTTGAATTATGATTTTGGCCCCATATTTCATTTTTACATTACCGTTTTGCATGGCAAGTTGACTGCGATCAAATCAACGGGGTTTGCGAAGACGATGCGGGTTCGGGAGCGATCGGCGTCGCAGGGAGGAAACATGAAACGGATGATTCTGGCTGCGGTTGCAGCTTTGGCCATGAGCAGTGCTGCCTATGCCGACACGATCAAGATCGGTGTTGTCGGACCCTTCTCCGGCCCGTTCGCGCTTCAGGGCAAGAACTTCAAGGCCGGTATCGATGCCTATATGGCACTGAACGGCAGCAAGGTCGGCGACGATGATGTCGAGATCATCTATCGTGACGTGCCGCAGGCCGATCCCGCCCAGTCCAAGGCGCTGGCGCAGGAACTGGTGGTGAAGGAAGGCGTGCAGTATCTCGCCGGCTTCTACTTCACCCCGGATGCTATGGCGGTCACACCGCTGCTCACCCAGGCGAACGTGCCGCTCGTGATCATGAACGCGGCGACCTCGGCGATCGTCACCAAGAGCCCGCTCGTCGTGCGCACTTCCTTCACCACCTGGCAGACCTCGACGCCGATCGCCAAGGTTGCCAAGGACGCCGGCGTTTCCAAGGTCATCTCCGTCGTCAGCGACTACGGCCCGGGCGTGGACGCCGAGAACGCCTTCAAGGCGGGCTTCGAAGCGGCCGGCGGACAGGTGGTCGAAGCGATCCGCATGCCGCTTGCGACGAACGACTTCTCGCCGATAATGCAGCGCATCAAGGATTCCGGTGCCGAGGGCGTCTTTGCCTTCCTGCCGTCCGGTCCGACGACGCTCGGCTTCGTCAAGGCGTTCAAGGAGAACGGCCTGAAGGACGGCGGCATCAAGTTCTTTGCGCCCGGCGATCTGACGCAGGAATCCGACCTGCCGGCGCTCGGTGACGCCGCGCTCGGCATTCAGACGACCTTCCACTACGCCGTGTCGCACGACTCGCCCGAGAACAAGGCCTTCGTCGAGGCGGCCGGCAAGGCGATCGGCAACCCGGCCGAACTCTCCTTCCCCTCGGTTGGCGCCTATGACGGCATGCATGTGATCTACAAGATGATCGAGGCGACCGGCGGTAAGCAGGATGCGGCCAAGGCGGTCGAAGCCGTGAAGGGCCTTTCCTGGGTCAGCCCGCGCGGCCCCGTGACCATCGATCCGGAATCGCGCCACATCACCCAGAACATCTATCTGCGTGAAGTCGCCAAGGCCGATGACGGCACCTACTACAACAAGGAAATCCAGACCTTCGAGAAGCAGGGCGATCCCGGTCTCGCTGCGCTGAAGTAGTCGACCTGGGGCGGGTGCCCACGCGCCCGCCGACACCGATGATGCGTTGACCGGTTGCTATTGAGAGCGACCGGCGCGCCTGCGGCGCCGCGAATGCTGGCGCCTGACTGCCGCTCCGCGCATAGTATGCGCACCTGATCCGGCGCAGCCAAATTTGGAAGAAAGGGCAACGGATAGCCCCATGCAAACCGTCCTCAGCATTGCGATCGATGCCCTTGCCTATGGCATGGTGCTCTTCGTCATCTCCATCGGTCTTTCGGTCACCATGGGCCTGATGCGCGTGGTCAATCTCGCGCATGGCGCCTTTGCCATGATCGGCGGCTACATCGCCTCCTATGCGGCGCGCGATCTCGGCCTTGCCTATGGTTTTGCCGTCGTGCTTGCGATCTTCGGCACCATCATCATCGCCGTGCCAATCGAGCGGCTGCTCTACCGGCGGATCTACGGCGCACCGGAACTGACCCAGGTGCTGATGACCATTGGTATTACGTTCTGCATCATCGGTATTGCCAACTATGTCTTCGGCCCGACGCTGAAGACCGTGCCACTGCCTGGCGAACTGCAGGGCTCGGTCGATCTCGGCTTCCGGGCGATCGCCACGCACCGCATCTTCGCGATTGTCTGCGGCCTCGCGGTTGCCGCCGGTCTCTGGTACGCGATCGAAAAGACCGCCTTCGGCGTCAAGCTGCGGGCCTCCGTCGACAATGCCGCGATGGCCGCCGCCCTCGGGGTCCGCACGGAGATCGTCTATGCCGTAAGCTTTGCGGTCGCCGTCGGGCTTGCCGCTTTCGGCGGTGTCGTCGGTGCCGAGCTTCTGCCGGTCGAACCCTATTATGCGCTGCGCTACATGGTGACCTTCCTGGTGGTGGTCTCCGTCGGCGGCGCCGGCTCGATCCCGGGCGCGCTCGTCGCTTGCCTGCTGCTCGGCGCGATCGATACGACCGGCCGTTATCTCATGCCGGAATTCGGCGAATTCTTCTTCTATCTGGCCGTAATCGCGATCATCTGCGTCTTTCCGCGCGGGCTCGCCGGGAGGGCCAAGGGATGACCATGACGACGACGGACGACTTGATCGCGACCGCTCCTGTGCGCCGGCGGTTCGGCGGTGGAGACCTCATCGGATTGGCGGTGATCCTGCTGGTTGCGGTGATCGGCTACTTCCTCTTTCCCAACAATCTGGCGCTTCTGACGCGGATCATCGCAGCGGCACTCCTGGTGTTGTCGCTCGATCTCGTCACCGGCTATTGCGGTGTCGCGACGCTCGGGCATGCGGCCCTCTTCGGCGCCGGCGCCTATGCCGCGGGCATCGCCTCGGCGCATTACGGCATCAACGATCCGCTGGCGATGCTGGCCTTCGGCATCGTCGCCGGCGCGGTGGCCGGGCTTATCTGTGGGGTCGTCATCCTGCGCGCCCACGGGCTGCCGCAACTGGTGCTGTCGATCGCGCTCATCCATCTCTTCCACGAGTTCGCCAACAAGGCCTCCTCCTGGACCGGCGGCAGCGACGGGCTCTCAGGCATTGCGCCAACGGCACTTCTCGGGCTCTACGAGTTCGACCTCTGGGGGCGCACGGCCTATGTCTTCGGCGTCGTCCTACTCGCCATCGTCTTCGTGCTGTTGCGGCTGATCGTGCGCTCGCCGTTCGGCATGCTGTGCCGCGGCATCAAGGAAGATCCGATCCGCATTCGCTCCATGGGCGCGTCTCCGAAGATCGCGCTGACGAAGATGTACGTGATCTCCGGTGCCGTTGCCGGCGTCGGCGGCGCGCTGAATGCGATCTCTACCCAGGTCGTCGGGCTCGACAGCCTCTCCTTCACCATGTCGGCCGAAAGCCTGGTCATGCTGGTGCTCGGCGGAACCGGCTCTCTCTTCGGCGCGCTGACGGGGACAGTCGTCTTCATGTTCTTCGAGGACGTGGTTTCGGCGGCCAATCCCTTCCACTGGCTGACGATGGTCGGAGCGCTGCTGATCGCCGTCGTGCTGTTCGCGCCGAAGGGTATCTACGGCACCGCCGCTGCGTTCCTTACCCGCCGCAAGGAGGCCCAGTGATGCAGCCGATCTTCGAAGTCCGCAACTTGAAGCGTGCCTTCGGTGGGCTTGCGGTCACCAATGACGTCAGCCTCAGCATGGCACCCGGAGACCGGGTCGCGCTGATCGGGCCGAACGGTGCCGGCAAGACTACCTTCGTCAACCTGGTCACCGGTAACCTTCGGCCTGACTCCGGCGAAGTGCTGATCGGCGGAGATACCGTAACCGGTGTCGATTCCACTGGTCGCGTGCGTCGCGGACTTGTGCGCTCCTTCCAGGTGACCCGCCTCTTTGCCGACATGACGCCGGCCGAGCATGTTGCCCTTGCCGTACTTCAGCGGAGCGGCCGCGCCGGCCGCCTCTTCGGCAATTTTCTCGGCATGCCCGACGTCATGGCCGAGGTCCGGGAGCTTCTCGGCAAGCTCGGTCTCAACGAGTTGATGCACCGCAAGGTGAGCGAGATTGCCTATGGCCAGCAACGCCTGCTGGAGATCGCCGTTGCGCTGGCGCTGAAACCGAGGGTGCTGCTGCTCGACGAACCCGCCGCCGGCGTGCCGCAGAGCGACACCGGTCGCATTGAGCAGGCGCTCGCCGACCTGCCGGCCGATCTCGCCGTCTTGATGATCGAACACGACATGGATCTCGTCTTCCGCTTTGCCAAGCGCGTGGTGGTGTTGGCTGCGGGCGCGATCATCTTCGACGGTTCGCCGTCTGACGTGACGAAGGATCCGCGCGTGCGGGAAGCCTATCTGGGGAGCTATGCCAATGCCAGCCACGCCGCTTGAGGTGGAAAACCTGTCCGCCGGCTACGGCCCGACGCGCGTGCTCGAAGGCGTCTCATTCGCCGTTCCGGCTGGCGCCCGCCTAGCCGTGCTCGGCCGCAACGGCATGGGCAAGACGACGCTGCTTGCGACGCTTGCCGGCCAGACGCGGCGTTATGACGGACGCATCCGCATGGGCGGCACGGATGTCACCGCGCTGCCGAGCGCTTCACGCGCCATGCAGGGTCTCGGTTTCGTGCCGCAGGCGCGTTGCGTCTTCCCGACGTTGACCGTCGAGGAGAACCTGTTCGTCGGCCTCAAGAGCCGACCGAAAAGCGCGATCCAGGAAGCCTACGACATGTTTCCGCGTCTCTTCGAGCGCCGGCGCAATCTCGGTAGCCAACTCTCCGGCGGCGAGCAGCAGATGCTGTCGACGGCGCGCTCGATCCTTGGCCGTCCGTCCATCCTGCTTCTCGACGAGCCGCTGGAGGGCCTGGCGCCTGTCATTTGCGAGGAATTGATGAAGGCCTTTGCCGAACTGGCCAAGATCGGGGACATGACCATCCTGCTGGTCGAACAGCGCATCCAGAGCGCGCTCGACTTTGCCGATCGGGTGATCGTGCTCGAGCGTGGGCGCATCGCCTGGAGCGGAACGCCAGAGGCGCTTGCGGGGGATCACGATGCGGTCGAGCGGCTGCTGGGGGTCGGTGGCCTGCACTGAACCGGAGCCGGCTCACTTCGGTTCTTGTTTGAGGACATCGAGACGGCTGCGCTCACGCTCGTAGTAGCGCGCGAGCGGTGGCAGGGCATTTTTCAGCTGGTCGAAAACTCCGTCCTGCATCTGCAGCGCGCCGTCATATTTGGCTTGCACGAAAGACCGGTGCCGCTCGAGCGCTTCCTTCTTGGCGCCGACGGCGACCGTGAAGACGGGGGACACGGTGCTGCGCCCCTTGACAGTGATCCGGTCGAGTTCCGCGATCGGGAAGGTCTTCTCGACGAGACGCGCGGTCTCTTCGCCGAGAAGCAGGGAGATGCCGTAGTCCTTCGATGCACCTTCGAGACGCGAGGCGAGATTGACGGCATCGCCGAGGGCGGAATAGTCGAAGCGCTGATGCGAGCCCATGTTGCCGACGACGCATTCGCCGGTGTTGATGCCAATGCCGATCCGTAGCGTTTGTGCAGGCCGCCGATCCCGCTTCGCCTCGGTCTCCAGCTCCTCGTTGACCCGCGCCAGTGCCGCAAGCATGTCGAGTGCTGCGCGCACGGCGTGGACCGCATGGTCGGGGTCGTCAAGCGGCGCGTTCCAGAAGGCCATCAGGCAGTCGCCGATGTATTTGTCGATGGTACCGCCCTGTTTCAGCACCGCATCCGATAGTGGCGTCAGCAAGCGGTTGACGAGGGTCGTCAGCCGCTCCGGGTCGTCCTTCATTTCCTCGGCAATGGTGGTGAAGCCGCGGATATCGCAAAAGAGGATCGACAGGGTCCGCCGTTCGCCGCCGAGCTTCAGATGCGACGGGTCTTTCGCCAGCCGTTCGACAAGGGCGGGGGACAGATACTGCTGGAACGCGCGGGTGATTTCGCGGCGCCGTCGGCGCTCGTCGGCGTAGTCCAGGCCCGCCTGGCCGGCAGCCACCGTCCCGAAGGCCAGCCCCGGGCCGAGCGGCGAGAGGAAAACATGGCCGAGGCGCATGGCCACATAACTCGCAAGAACGATGAGGCTCAGCGCGACGATTGTGTATCCGAGCGTGCGCCATCCCGTTGTCCTCAGCACTGCGAAGGCGGCCAAAATGGCGGCAAACGCGATCGCCGCAATCACGACGGGCCGCGGAGCCCGCTGAATGAAAAGGTCGTGCGCCAGGTTGTCGTAGATCGTCGCCTGCATCTCGACACCGGAGACGAGCTTGTTCGAATGGACGGTATCGGACGTCGCGAATGCGTCCGCGCCACCATCGGCGATCGACGGCGCGTTTTGCAGGCTGAGCCCGACAAGCACGACCCGATCGCGAAAAGTGCCCTCGGGCAGGAAGTTGGCGGGATCGAGTGCCTGGTAATAGGAGACGGTCGGATAGGTCCGCGCCGGTCCGAAGACCTGGATGAGGGCATCTGCCGGAGGAGCTTGCGTCCGCGTACCCGCGATCCCGGCCAGAACGGCGGCAAACCCGTCGGGATAATCCGGGATCGAGCGCAGCGTACCGTCGCCGCCGAGATTGACCGAGGCAATCCCGGTGCTGGCACCCTTGGCGGTGAAACGAGCCAGCGGCTCGGTGCGCACGAACTGGTCGGCCTGTGGCGCTTCCACAAGCGTCTGGTCGCCAGCGAGAACGACGTCGGTACCAAGCGCGCTCTCCAGCGCGTCATCGTTGACCGGATCGGCAGAAGGCTCGGCGAAAATGACGTCGACGCCAATCGCGCGGGCGCCGGCCTTGCGCAGTGCTTCGATGAGGCGGGCGTGCAGCGCCCGTGGCCACGGCCATTGCTGGCCGATCTCGGCCATGGATGGCTCGTCGATGGCAACGACGATGGGGCTGTTTTCTGGAAGCGACGGCGTGCCGACGGTTGACAGATAATCGAAGCTGCGCAGTTCGTTGAGCAGCCAGGCATTGGACAAGGTCGCAAGCGAAAGCGCGATGCTGACGAAGGCGGCGAGAGCCAGCAGCTTCAGCCGCCGCAGCGCCAGGCGACGCCTATCCGACTGTCCGTATCGGCTGCCCGATGCCTGCACGGCGACGTGCTCCCTGATCAGAACCGCACCTTGACCGTGCCCTTGAACGTCGGCCCCCAGCCGGGAATGCCGTCTCTAAGCTCGAAGTCCTCGTCAAGCAGATTGAAGGCCGCAAGGTCGACTTCGATCTGTTTGTCGAAGGGCTCCCATTGCAGCGATGCGTCGAGCGTCCAGAAATCGTCAAGCGTAACCCCGCCAGCCGGGCGTGAGCCGATATAGTTTGCGGCGATCGTCGCCTTGACGTTGGCGGTGTTGACCCAGGTCAGCGCCACCTGGCCGGTGTTTTCGGGTACGAAGAGAAGTTCGTCCAACTGGTTGACGGTGTGCTCCTTGACGTCGGCTTCCGTATGGGCGGCCGTCAGGGAAAGGCCGAAGCCGTGACCGATCGCAAAGTTTGCCGTCGCGGCCACCCGGTCCAGCCCGACCTTTTCGTAGTCCAGATTGACCGGGGACAGTGGGACATTGAGCGACAGTTCGTGCACTTCCTGGTGCTGATAGTCGAGTGCAGTAAAAAGCCAGTTGTTCCACTCCGCATCCCAGCGGAGTGCCAGGGTGTCGGCGTAGCCTTCCGCGCCGAAGCGAAGCTGGTTGGGCTGCAGGGCAACGATGCCGATCGGGGCGAGGGTGGCGACGTCGAAATTCAGGCCGTCGCGCATGGCGGCGGCGCGCAGCCAATGCCCTTCCGCCGGTGCCCAGGCAATGCCGAGTTTCGGCTCAAGGCGGACATCGCCGTCGCTGACATCCTCGATGTAGCGGGCAAACAGCGCGCCTTCCGTCTTCAGGTCCGGCGTGATTTCGTAGATCGTATCGACGTAGGCCTTGGCGACGGTCTGTGTCGCTGAGGACGAGCCGGATCCGATGAAGGGGGTATTGCCGCTGCCGACCCTCATCGCCAGCGGATCGAAGATATCGAACGAACTGTCGGAGCGAACGACGCCGCCTTCGATCCCGTAGCGCCAGGTGAAGTCGCCGTCTCCGTAAAGGTGGTTGACGGCGGCAATATAGGTTTTCTGCCTGTCCTCGCTGCGAATGGTGGCGAGGTCGGGGATGCTTAGGCGTGAGCCGCTGACCTTCTCGTTTTGCACGACGTCCTGATCGGAAAAGAAAAAGGCTGCATTGGCGATGTTGCGATAGCCGAAGGTGTGGCTCCAGGCGACACCGGACAAAAGTCGGTCGGCCTTGTCGTCAAGGAAGTTGTCGAAGCCGGTGGCCGGATAGTCGAGGACGCTCTTGTCGTCATCGAACTTGCCATAATTGGCATAGGCGATGATCCGGTCGTCTGGCGTCGGCGAGGCGGTCAGATAGCCGTTGCCACCGAGCAGGCGTGTCTCGCGCTCGATCGCCACGCCCTGACCGAGGTCGATGGTGTCGCGCGGCTCCTCCCAGTGGAGATTGCCATAGACGCTGATCGGGAAGGGCGAAAAGGTCAGCCCACGCAGTTCCGCTTCGCCGATCCAGCCGGTGTGATCGTTGTCGGCGATGATGCCGCCGCCAAGCGCGGCTTCGAAGAACGGCCGCTGGACAATGTTGGCCGTGCGCTCGCGGCTCGCCAGCATGTGCGGTTCGATCAGCAGGCCCTGGAAGAAGGCGGAGAAGCTTTGCGGGTTGGCAGTGTTGACGACCGGGCTGCCATCGGAGTCATAGTCGTTGAACAGCGGATTGACGCTGCCGCGGATCGCCTGGTCGACATAGCTCGATCCCGTGAACGGGTCGAAGACGGCGTCGCCGTAATACTGCCCCCACGCGTTCAACCCCTGCAGCCGGAAGGCATCGTTGAGCGTCGAGCCGGCGTCCTGGTTGGCCCCAAGCGGCGCGCTTTCGCCGCCGCGCGCCCGGGTCCGGCGCATGAGCTCCTGCGCATAGCGGATCGCCGCATCGGAATCGTATTCGTCGATCGCGATGGCGGTGCGCATCTGCATGATGACCGGATCGTTCGGATCGAGGCGATCG
Organism: Ensifer sp. SSB1; assembly: GCF_016652895.1. Taxonomy (NCBI): domain Bacteria; kingdom Pseudomonadati; phylum Pseudomonadota; class Alphaproteobacteria; order Hyphomicrobiales; family Rhizobiaceae; genus Ensifer; species Ensifer sp. SSB1. The sequence goes on along the minus strand of NZ_JAEPRP010000023.1, from coordinate 23,402 downwards.
GCATTGTCGAGCGCTTGCGCGGCGGGGATGCGGTCGCCCTTTTCGTAGTAGGCGCCTGCCAGCAGCAATTGCGCATTGGAATAGGCGGGATTGGCGGTCGCGCCGGCAAGCAGGTCGTTCAGGGCCTTGTCGAGTTCGCCGGTCTGCATGTGGTAGCGCCCGCGGGCGACCAGGGTGATGTCGAAGGAAGGATCGGCAGCCAGGGCCGCGTCGATCTCAGCCTTGGCCTCCTTCATCCGGTTTTCGTCGAGATAGAGGATCGAGAGATTGGCGTGGTAGAGCGGGTCTGCCGGGTCGAGTTCGACCGCTTTGCGGAACGCTTTTTCGGCGCCGCGATTGTCGCCCCGATCGCTCTTTGCCAAGCCTATCCAGTTCCAGATGGACGCGTCGCCAGGCGTGATTTCGACGGCGCGCTCAAGGTCTGCCAGTGCGCCGCGCCGATCATTTTCAATGAGCAAACGATACTTGGCACGGGATTCAAGTGCGGTTGGATCGTCGGGATCGTTCGCCAGCGCCTTTTCGATGCCATCACGCATTTCGTCGCGATCGTCGAGCAGCATGGCGAATTGCGCGCGAGCCGCTGGAAGGAACGGATCGTCGGGATATTGCTTTTCCGCTTTCTTGATCGTGTCGATTGCCGCGCGGATGTCGGTGCGGAAGCCCGCGGTCCAGGCCGCGGCAAAGGCGCCGTAAGCCCCCGCCGCCTGAGACGGTGGCTCTTCGACGCGATCCGGATTTGCCAGAGCGCGTGCAAAATAGCCGCCATAGGCAGCGACAGAGCGGCGATTGGCGTCGAGCCCCGGAGCGGCCTTGGCAAAGAGCTGTGCCGCATCGTTGTAGCGGTTCTCGGAGCCGGCAATCAGCGCTTCGACGAGATAGGCGCGTGCGGCTTGAGATCGGTTGAGGCCTAGACGCCGCGCTTGCTGAAGCGCGGCCGTGGCCTGCGCCCGCCCGTCGAACTGCAATTGGATTTCGGCGAGCGTCAGCCAATCTTCCGCCGAACGGGACGTCTCCGGCTTGGCTTCGATCCGTTCGCGCTGGTTGCGCATGTCACGCACCTTCAGCGGCGTCGGCGGCATCAAGGCGAACGCATCGCGCAGCGACAGATGGAAGAGCATCTGTTCGCGGTCCTTCGGCGTCACGACCACGACTTTGGACGGCGCCTTGCCGATCGCCGCGACTGCGCCTTCGCCTTGAGCGACGGTGACGCTGCCAAGCTCGTTGCTGAGTTCGACCACGCCTTCAAGCACGGTCAGCGAGGTCGTGTCACCGGCAACCGTCAGTGTCCAGTCGGTGCCGCGAATGGCGGCCGTTGCCGCCGGCGTATCGATGGTGAGGCCCTGGCCGCCGCGTTCCGCACGGGCCCAGATCGTACCCGATTGCAGTTCGAGATTGGTGTCGCCGCCCGTGCCCATGCGCTTGACGCGCAAGGCGGTATTGCGGCCAAGCCGGATCTGCGTGTGGTCGGAAAAGAGAACGGCAAGTGCACCGGTCGCGTTGGTGCGCAGCACGTCTCCGGACAGCAAGTCCTGGGCGAGATCGACGAAGCGCCAGTTGGAGACGTCGACGAAACGAACTTCTTCGCCGGATTTGCGGGCGATCACCGATCCGGCAACGGGCGGCGTACGCTGGACCGGTTCAGCGAATACCATGCTTGGACTGAGTATCGCTGCCGTAGCGAGCAGTACCCGACGTCTTTGCCGCCCCATCTTAGTTCCCGTCTCCACCCCACCGTGGATTCAGTGAATTTCGACCAGGTCAAAGTCAATAGTGTTCGAATATTCTAAGTTGTTTTCCAAGCAATGTGTCTTATTCGGGAAACAGCGATTGGTGGTCTATTCGCATTGCTGCAAAATTGGGGGCGCCGAATGACGAAGGGCGCCCGTCGGGCGCCCTCGGAGTTGCCGTAGGTGGGGCGGTTGCTGCCCCGCGGAAGAATCAGACGGAAGCCTTGACCCGCTCCCAGGCATTCATCAGGTGACGGCCGAGAACCTCGGATAGCTTTGCCTTGTCGCGGGCTTCGAGCGCGATGATCATCTCCTCGTGCTCGGCAACGGCCGCTGCCCATTTCTCCGGTCCTTCGTGACCGATGAAGCGGATGCGCTTCAACCGCGTCTGCAGCACCGCGTGCATATCGGCCAAGGCGGCGTTTGCCGCGAGCTGGACGATGGCCGAATGGATCTGCTGGTTGAGCTTGTAATACTGCAGGCGGTCGCTCGCCTTGTAGCGCTGGACCATTTCGTCGTGGAGTGCGCGCACTTCCGCAATGCCGGCATCGCTCGCCGCGTCGCAGGCAAGCTTGCCGGCCAGCTCCTCCAGCGTCTGCAGGACCGTCAGCATGTCGTGCACGTCCTTGGCGCTGAAGCGCTTGACGACGGCGCCGCGGCTCGGAACGAGCTCTACCAGCCCCTCGCTCGCCAGATACTTGATGGCTTCGCGCAGTGGCGTGCGGGACACGCCGAGCTGTTCGCCAAGCTGGCCTTCATGCAGGCGGGTACCGGGCGACAGGTCGCCTTCGATGATCATGTCGCGCAGGTGGCTGACCAGCGTGTCATGCAGCGCCGTGCGCCTGATCGGGCCTGGGCCGCCGTCCGGCCGCCTCTCCAGAGATGTGATTTCGTTCATTGTTTTGCTTCTGCGTCTGGCGACTGGGTGTCGACCGTCTGTTCCCGTTCGCGCCGATTGAATCAGCGCTGTCTCATTAAAGCATGGAGACGGGCTTCGCCACCGTCAACAGAAAATGCTGCATACAGAATACAAAAGACTTGATGCAGAATTTTGAATAACGTATGACGGCAGCCGAAAGAATGAAGTGGAGGACATCTCTCATGACGACCAACGGTGCTGCCGGTAATGGCGCGCGTCCTGTCATTGCGCTCGCCATGGGCGATCCGGCGGGTATCAGCCCGGAGCTCACGGCCAAGCTGTTGGCGCTTTCCGATATCCGTGAAGCTGCGCACATCATCACCGTCGGCGATCGCCGGATTCTGGACGAAGGTGCGAAGGCTGCTGGCGTGACGCTCGATCTCGAGCCGTCCAGCCTCGAAGATCTCGACAAGGCGGGTACGTCGCGCCACGTATTCGTTGATCTCGCTCATCTCGACCCGGCCGACGTCGTTCGCGGCGAGGCAACGCTTGCGGGCGGCACCTTTGCGACCCGCAACTTCCGCACCGCGCTCGAGCTGGCGCATGCGGGCAAGGCCGACGCCGTCTGCTTCACGCCCTTCAACAAGAAGGCCATGCGGTTTGCCTATCCGGGCTATGACGACGAAATCCGTTTCGTTGCCGATGTTCTCGGCTTCACCGGCAAGGTTCGCGAGTTCAACGTCCTCGAAAAGGTCTGGAACGCACGCGTCACCTCGCACATTCCGCTGAAGGAAGTGGCTGACAACCTTTCAGTCGACGGCATTATCGCCGAGCTTGAGCTGACCCGGGCCTGCCTCAAGGAAGCCGGTCACGATGAGGCAAAGATCGCGGTCGCCGGTCTCAACCCGCACGCCGGTGATGGCGGCAGCTTCGGCATGGAAGAGATCGACATCATCGAGCCCGCCGTCGAAAAGGCGAAGGCGCTCGGCTTCAACGTCGAAGGCCCGTTCCCGGCGGATACCGTTTTCGGTCGGGCTCTCAAGGAAGGCTACAACGCCGTCCTCACCATGTACCACGACCAGGGCCAGATCGCGATGAAGCTGATGGGCTTCGACAAGGGCGTGACGATGATGGGTGGCCTGCCCTTCGCGCTCTGCACGCCGGCCCATGGCACCGCCTACGACATCGCCGGCAAGGGCATTGCCGACGTCGGCGCCAGCCGCGAAGCGCTGCTGCTTGCCGTGCGCATGGCGAAGAAAAAGGCGGCTCTGAAGGCTGCTGCCTGATTTCGCACGCTTTCACGCAATAACGGCGCAGGAGGAGGTCTTGCGCCGCAACCCAAATAACGGGAGGACCAGACATGAAGAAATCCGTCTCTATCGCATGCATCATGGCAGCCGCTTTCGGCGTTGCCGCTCCGGCCGCGGCCTTCGAACCCGATCGCCCGGTTGAATTCGTCGTTACCGCCGGTCCGGGCGGCGGCACCGACATCTTCGCCCGCACGATCCAGGCGATCATCGGCAAGTACGAGCTGATGAAGGCTCCTGTTGTCGTCACCAACAAGGGCAGCGCCGGCGGCGCCGAAGGTTTCGTCTACGCGGCGACCAACAAGGGCGACGCCTACAAGCTCGCATTCGGCACCAACAACGCCTACCTTCTGCCGGTTCGCGCCAAGGTTCCCTACAAGGCTGAAGACCTGACGCCGGTGGCGGCGCTCGCTTCCGACGAGTTCATTCTCTGGGTGAACGGCAAGGCGTCCTACAACACCGCGGCAGACTTCGCCGCCAAGGCGAAGGAAGGTGGTCTCAAGATCGGTGGCAGCCAGTCGAAGGATGTCGACCAGATCCTGACCTCGATGATCAACGAAGCGACTGGCTCTACGATCAACTACATCCCGTTCAAGAGCGGTGGCGAAGCGGCCGTTCAGCTTGCCGGCGAACACCTCGACGCCAACGTCAACAACCCGAGCGAAAACCTCGGCCAGTGGCAGGCCGGCATGGTCAAGCCGCTCTGCGTCTTCAAGAGCGTCAAGCTTTCCAACGAGACCAAGGTCGCCGGCGACAAGGCCTGGAGCGATATTCCGACCTGCAAGGAATCGGGCATCGCCATCGACAACTACTCCATGCCGCGCACGGTCTGGCTGCCGGCCGGCGTTGACCAGGATGCGGTCAAGTTCTATGCGGACCTGATGCGCAAGGTTTCGGAAACGCCGGAATGGGCGAAGTACCTCGCCGACACCTCGCAGTCGCCTGCCTACATTGCCGGCGACGACTTCAAGGCCGCCATCGAGATGGATGGTGCTGCTGTCGGCGAAGTGCTGAAGCGCGAAGGTTGGCTCGCCAACTAAGGCGGGACATTGAGGCGGGTGCCTTCGGGCGCCCGTCATTCGCTTTGAAAGGTCACGATCATGAGCGAGAACGGTGCGAATGGGGTCTCCCGCTTCGCGGTTGAGCTTGGCGTTGCTGCGCTGACCGGCGCCTTTGGCGCGGCGGTCTGCTACGGATCCCTCGATATCGGTGCGGGATGGACCGAATTCGGGCCGGAAGCCGGTTATTTTCCCTTCTATGTCGGTCTGCTGATCCTTCTTGGAAGCGTTGCGAACGCCATCCACGCTTTCGTCAAGCATCGCGGCACGGGCGAAATCTTCATCGATGGTCACCGCGCCAGGGTGGTCTCGTCGTTTCTGCTGCCGCTGATAGCCTTTGCCGGCGTTTCCGCCTGGCTCGGCCTCTATGTCGGCACGGCGCTCTACATCGCAGGCACGATGCTCTTCCAGGGGCGCTACAAATGGTGGATCGCCTTGCCGTCCGGCGTCGCGGTCTCGCTGTTCTTCTTCGTCGTATTTGAGATCGGCTTCAAGGTTCCGCTGCTCAAGGGGCCGGTTGAGGCCTGGTTCGGAATCTACTGATCCCGACCGTGCAGGGCATGTCGCGCAAATAACGACACGCAGACAATCAAAGGCTTAAAGCGCAGGGAGCGGATCCGAGAGATCGCGACGCGCTTTGAGCCCCGGGAGGAATGACATGGAAAATATCGGTCTCCTGATCGATGGCTTCGGCCACATCCTCAGCTGGAACCATATCCTGCTGATGATGGTCGGCGTCACGCTCGGCATTCTGGTCGGCGTGCTGCCGGGCCTCGGCGCGCCGAACGGCGTGTCGCTCTTGTTGCCGCTGACCTTCTCGATGGACCCGATCTCCGCCATCATCCTGCTCTCCTGCATGTATTGGGGCGCACTTTTCGGCGGGTCGACCACATCCATCCTCTTCAACATTCCCGGCGAACCCTCGTCGGTGGCGACGACCTTCGACGGCTACCCGATGGCGAAAGCCGGGCAGGCAAGTCGTGCCCTGACGCTCGCCTTCGTGTCGGCCGGCATCGGCGCGCTCGCCGGCGTCGTCATGATCACGCTGCTCTCCGGCTGGGTCGCAAACTTCGCGCTGCGCTTCTCTTCGCCCGAATATTTCGCGGTCTATTTCCTCGCCTTCGCAAGCTTCATTTCCATGGGTGCGCAATCGCCCTTCAAGACGCTCGTCTCGATGATGCTCGGCTTCGCGCTTGCCTCCATCGGCATGGACACGATCTCCGGCGACTTGCGCCTCACCTTCGATATCCCGACCCTGATCAAGGGCGTCAGCTTCCTGATCGCCGTCATGGGCCTCTTCGGCATTGGCGAACTCCTGCTGACGACGGAAGAAGGCCTGCGCTTCGAGGGCATCAAGGCGCGCGTCAAGCTCGTCGAGATCGGCCGCACGCTGGTCGAGATCCCACGCTACTGGTTCACGATCCTGCGCTCGACGATCATCGGCATCTGGATGGGCATCACGCCGGCCGGCCCGACGGCCGCCTCGTTCATGAGCTACGGCGTTGCCCGCCGCTCGGCGCGCGACAAGTCGAAGTTCGGCAAGGGCGATCCGCGTGGCGTCGTCGCACCCGAAACCGCCGACCATTCCGCCGGCACATCGGCGCTGCTTCCGATGCTGGCTCTTGGCGTCCCCGGTTCGGCAACGGCCGCCGTCATGATGGGCGGCCTGATGATCTGGGGCCTGACGCCCGGTCCGATGCTCTTCACCGAGCGGCCGGATTTCGTCTGGGGCCTCATTGCCTCGATGTATCTCGGCAACGTGGTCGCCGTCTTCCTGGTGATCGCTACCGTGCCGCTCTATGCCTCGATCTTGCGCGTGCCTTTTGCGATCATCGGCCCGATCATCGTCGCCGTCATCTTCTCCGGCGCCTACCAGGTGGCAAATTCGGTCTTCGACATCTTCCTGGTCATCGGCTTCGGCTTGCTCGGCTACGTGTTCAAGAAGCTTGATTACCCGCTGGCGCCGCTGGTTCTTGCCATGGTGCTTGGCGACAAGGCTGAAGATGCCTTCCGCCAGTCGATGCTTCTCTCCAGCGGTAGCCTGAACATCTTCTGGTCGAACCCGCTGGTTTCCTCGCTGATGGCGCTTGCCCTTGCCCTTCTGCTGTCGCCGCTCGTCTTCGGACTGATCGGCCTGGTTCGCAAGCGCAAGCATGACGCCCACCCGCATGGTGACGGCAGCGCGGCGGCTTGACGGAGCCGTCGCACCCCGACGACCACACGCAATTCCAGGAAAAAAAGTCTCGCAGCTTTCCATTCGCAGTTGCGTTGCTTCAAAGAGTTGGATCATTTCATCGTTTCGCTGAAGCGTTGAAATGATCTTGCGAATGGCGAGGAGAGAGCCATGGCGAACACATCGCGCAAATGGACCCGTGAAACCTGGCCGATCGCGGCCGCCATGATCCAGTATCCGAACGTGCTGGCGGACGGCAGCTCGGTGCAGGAGCAATCAGCCGAACAATGGGCCGAAACGCTGGCCGACGTCGTTGATGCAGGCTTCACCGAACTCGACCCGACCGACAGCTGGATCCGGCTCGCCGATCTCTCGTCGGAGCGGCTCGATAGTTTCGTCAAGCTGACCCGTGACCTCGGCCTCACCATGCCGGCGATCTCGACGTCGCGGCGTAGCGTGATCGACCCGGAGCATGGCGACGAGTACCTCGCCTACGGCCACCGGGTCATCGAAACCGCGGCGGCCATCGGCGCAGGCTCCGTTTCCTTCGGCTTCTTTGGCCCGCTGACAGAGGCACAGAAGAAGGCGCTCTGGTTCTGGACGGTCGACGGCGTGAAAAACCCTGAAGACCCCGCCATCTGGCAGAAGGCCGTTCAGCGCATTCGTGAACTCGGCCGCCATGCCGAGGAACTCGGTATCGAGCTGGCGCTCGAAATGTACGAGGATACCTATATCGGCTCGGCCGACAGCGCCGTCCGCTTCGTTACCGATGTCGGCTTGCAGAATGTCGGCATCAATGCCGATCTCGGCAACCTCATTCGTCTCCACCGTCCGGTCGAGCACTGGCAACAGATGATGGCCAAGGTTGCTCCCTTCGCCAAGTATTGGCACGTCAAGAATTACAACCGCACCGAGGACGAGACGTCGGGCCTGGTGGTCACCCATCCGGCGCCGCTGGAGTTCGGTGTGATCAACTACCGCGCGGCGATCCGCATGGCGCTTGCCCACGGCTACAACAGCCCGTTCCTTTGCGAACATTACGGCGGCGACGGTCTCTCCGTCAGCGCTGCCAACCGGGACTATCTGAGGCGCATCCTGCCTCGCGAATAAGGGAAGAGACGCGATGACCACCATCTTTGACGCACCGGAAGAGTTCGCCACGACCGCGCTTGCCGGGTTCAGTTCGATCTACGCGCGCAATGTCCGTCTCGTGAAGGGCGGCGTCGTACGCTCGACCAAGGTGCCGAAGGGCAAGGTCGCCGTCGTCATCGGCGGCGGCTCCGGGCATTATCCGGCTTTTGCCGGCTATGTCGGGCCGGGCATGGCGGATGCGGCCGTTGCCGGCGACGTTTTCGCTTCTCCCTCGACCGCGGCCGTTGCGCGCGTCTGCCGTCAGGCGAGTCAGGGCGGTGGCGTGCTGCTCGGCTTCGGTAACTACGCCGGCGACGTGCTGAACTTCGGTGTCGCGGCCGAGCGCCTGCGCGCTGAAGGCATCGACGTGCGCATCGTGCCGGTGACGGACGACGTTGCCAGCGCATCGGCCGAAACGCCGGCCAAGCGCCGCGGCATTGCCGGCGACCTCGTCGTCTTCAAGATTGCGGGGGCGGCTGCGGAAGCCGGCCTCAATCTGGATGAGGTCGAGCGCGTCACCCGCCTTGCCAACGATCGCACGGTTTCTTTCGGGGTCGCCTTCGGCGGCTGCACACTTCCGGGCGCCAAGGCGCCGCTCTTCACCGTGCCGAAGGGCGAGATGGCGCTTGGTCTCGGCATCCACGGTGAGCCGGGCATCCGCGAAGAAAAGATGGTTTCGGCGAGCGAGTTCGCCAGGCTTCTTGTCGGCAAGCTGCTGGCCGAGCGTCCGGCGGATGTCCGCAAGGTTGCGCCTCTCCTGAACGGTCTCGGTTCGACGAAGTACGAGGAACTCTTCGTGCTTTGGGTCGCGATCGAGAAGGAACTGAAGGCGGCAGGCCTCGAGATCGTCGATCCCGAATGCGGTGAATTCGTCACCAGCCTGGACATGCAGGGCTGCTCGCTGACACTGATGTGGCTGAACGACGAACTTGAGACCTATTGGTGCGCTGCCTGCGACGCACCGGTGCTGCGCAAGGGCACGATCATCGCGGCCGAGCCCGCAACGGACGAGATCGAGAACGAGGACGGCCCGCTGACGTTCGGTCCTGCCTCCGATGCCTCGAAGGAAAGCGGCAAGTGCATTGCGCAGCTGATCGCTGAGCTCGCCGAAGCGCTGAAGCAGGCCGAAGAGGAACTCGGCCGCATCGATGCCTTCGCCGGCGATGGCGACCACGGACAGGGCATGCGCCGCGGTTCGGCCGCAGCCGACGAGGCGGCAAAGGCGGCGGTTGCTGCCGGCGCTGGTGCAGCAAGTGTCCTGGCTGCGGCGGGCGATGCCTGGGCAGATCGCGCCGGCGGCACGTCGGGCGCGATCTGGGGCCTGTTGCTGCGTTCGTGGAGCAATGCCTTTGACGACGAGACGGCACCTTCGGATGCTGCCATCGTCGATGGCGCACGCCTGGCGCTCGATGGCGTCACGCGCCTCGGCCGTGCGCGCGTCGGCGACAAGACGCTCGTCGATGCGCTGGTGCCCTTCGTCGAGGCCCTGGAGCGCGAGTTTGCTGCCGGCAAGCGCCTGATCGAGGCGTGGCAGGTTGCCGCCAAGGCTGCAACCGATGCGGCCGAGGCGACCTCCAGTCTGACGCCGAAGCTCGGCCGGGCGCGCCCGCTCGCCGAAAAGAGCATCGGCCATCCGGACGCCGGCGCGGTCTCGTTGGCGCTGACGGCCCGTGTTGCCGACGGCTTCCTGGGGCAGCGCCGCTAAGGATTGACGTTTCGATACCTGCGATCGGGTGGTAGTCGCGCCGTCCGGTCGCAAATCGCGCGCGTGAGTGCCGCCTTTTTGCCAGGGCGAACTTTCCGCCTTTGGACGGCCTGTTCTGCGGGCCTTGGGGATAGCAAACCACGCCGGAGCGCGCCCGCGGTCGTGGCTTTTTCAACACAATCTCTGGTCATCGTTGGGGAAACCCCATCAATTTTCTCGGCTAACCAAAACTTGCCACGGAATTGCCCGAAGGCGGGCTATGGCTTTGCTTTCCTGCGGCGTGCGCTAAGTGTTCTTGAGTTCGCGTGCCGCCGGTCAAATGCCAATCATTTCTGACGTTCCGAGAAGGAGACAAGAATGAAAAAGAGTTTTGCCGTGAAGGTTTCCGCAGCGTCTCTGGTTCTCGCTGGCGCGATCGCCGCAAATGCTGCCGATCTCGCGACAGTTCAACCGCAGCCGGAGCCGGACACCAGCAATGGCGTCAAGATCGGCTACCTTGACTGCAACATCGCCGGCGGTGTCGGCTATGTGCTTGGGTCTGCCAAGGAAGTCGATTGCGTCTTCCGCTCGACCATGGGCGCGGAAGCGTCTGATCACTACTCCGGCGCCATCCGCAAGATGGGCGTCGATGTCGGCTTCACGACGCAGAGCCGCCTGATCTGGGCCGTGTTCGCGCCGACGGCGGGTTACCACCACGGCTCGCTCGGTGGCCTCTACCAGGGGGCAACCGCCGAAGCCACCGTCGGCGCCGGCATTGGCGCCAACATCCTGGTGGGCGGCACGTCCGGCTCGATCCATCTGCAGACGATCAGCCTGACCGGCCAGATCGGCCTCAACCTCGCCGCAACCGGCACGTCGATGACGCTGACTGCGGTCAACTAACGTCGGTTGGCGACACGTCGCACCTCCCACGACGGGCGCCAAAGACCGGATAAGACGACAAAGGCACCGCGCGCTCAGAAGGCGTGCGGTGCCTTTGCATTTTGACCTGTTGCCATCCGCCGATTCGCGTTTAAGGAATGCGGTCGGGAATGGCGCGCCGAAAGGGGCAAGGGTCGAGGGTTCGGATTGAACAAAAGCATTTGTCTGGGCGTCGTTGCTCTTTGCCTTTCCTGCATGCCGCGGCTCGCAGCTGCCGAATGGCAGCCGGCCGAGAAGGAGGCGCCTTACATCATCAACGGCCAGACGGGTGCCGAGCTCTACGCCTCGATCGGCGAACGTGGTCCGAAAGCCGGAATCGGCCGGGCGATCGCCCATACAAATTTCAAACTGACCTGGACGCGGAAGTATGAGCAGCAGAGCGGCGCCTGTGTGCTGACGGTGGCAAAGCCGAAGCTGATCATCACCTACACGCTGCCGAAACCCGCCAAGCCGCTGCCTTCGGGCACACGCGAAAACTGGGAGATCTTCATTGACGGCGTTCGCAAGCATGAGCTCGTGCACGGCGATTTCATCAAGGAGATGGTGCGCGCGATCGAGCAGGCAACGCTGGGGTTCTCCGTTCCTGACGACCCGAAGTGCCAGAAGATCCGGGCGGAAATGACCAAGCGCCTCGGTGCGCTCTCGCAGACGCAGCGCCAGCGCAGCCGCGAGTTCGACCAGGTGGAACTGACCGATGGCGGCAATATTCACCAGTTGATCCTGAGACTGGTGAACGGGCCGTAGATCGATGCCCTCCCTAACTCGAAAGGGCGCCGAACCTTCGCACGGCGCCCGGTCACTTATGCATAACGCACCAAAAATTCCTCGGCTGTCAACTCGCGGAAATCGTCGAGTGCGCGGCGCAGGCGCTGGTGGTCCCAATCCCACCAGGAAAGCGCGTCCATCCGCTCGCCGACGCCTTCGTTGAAACGGTCGCGGATGAGCTTCGCCGGAACGCCACCGACGATGGTGTAAGGGGCGACATCCTTCGAGACGACCGCGCCGGCGNCTTCAACGGGCTGAGCCCCTTATTTACCGTGAACAGGGCCTGCGCCCTTCACCGGGGAGCGCCGGCGCCGATGACAGCACCATTGCCGACGGTGACGCCCGGCAAGATGGTGGCGCCGTGGCCGATCCAGACGTCATGGCCGATCGTCACCCGGTTCGACCGCCGCCAGGCAAAAAGGTCGTGGTCGAGTTCGGTGTCGTCCCAATAATTCGGCGCGCGATAGGTGAAATGGTGCAGCGTTGCGCGCCAGGTCGGGTGGTTGGTGGCGTTGATGCGCACGGCGGCGGCGATATTGACGAACTTGCCGATCGTCGCACACCAGATCGAACCGTCCTGCATCATGTAGGAGTAGTCGCCGAACTCGACCTCGTCGAGGCGCGAGCGCTCCTGCACTTCGGTGTAGCGGCCGAGCGTCGAATTGTTGACGCTCGCTGTCGGGTGGATGAAGGGCTCGAGCCCGAGCTTCTGGCTCATGCGGCGGCCTTTCGCGGTGAGAAGGCCGAGACATCGAGGATGCGGTCGGCAACGGCATCGCGCACTTCCTCGTCATGGAAGATGCCGATCAGTGCCGTACCTTTGGCCTTCTTCTCGGCAATCAGCTCGACCACGACCGCCCGGTTCTTCGCGTCGAGCGAAGCGGTCGGCTCGTCGAGCAACAGGATCTTGTGCTCGGTGATGAAGCCGCGGGCGATGTTGACGCGCTGCTGCTCGCCGCCGGAGAAGGTCGCCGGCGGCAGGCCCCAGAGTTCGCGCGGCAGGTTCAGCTTGCTCAGGAGTTCGGCTGCGCGTGTGCGGGCTTCCTCGATCGGCGTACCGCGGGCCTGCAGCGGCTCGGCGACGATGTCGAGGGAGGAGACGCGCGGCACGACTCGCAGGAACTGGCTGACATAGCCAAGCGTCGTGCGCCGGACTTCGAGCACGGTGCGCGGCTCGGCGGTTGCGAGATTCACGAGTTTGCCGTCGTGATCCATCAGGATCTGGCCTTCGTCCACGCCATAATTGCCGTAGAGCATTTTCAGGATCGAGCTCTTGCCGACACCGGAGGGGCCGCCGAGAACGACGCATTCGCCGGCCTTCACCGAGAAGGAGACGTTGGCGACGACCGGCCGGCGGACGCCGTCGCGCAGGTGCATGGTGAAGCTTTTTGCGACTTCGGAAACAACGAGAGGAGTTGCCATGATTACACCTGCAGGATCGAGGAGACGAGGAGCTGGGTATAGGGCTCGCGCGGATCGTCGAGCACGCGGTCGGTCAGGCCCTGTTCGATGACGGCGCCGTCCTTCATCACCATCATGCGGTGCGAGAGAAGGCGGGCGACGGCGAGATCGTGGGTGACGATGATGGCGGCAAGGCCAAGGTCATGCACGAGGCCACGCACCAGATCGAGCAGGCGCGCCTGAACCGAAACGTCGAGGCCGCCGGTCGGCTCGTCCATGAAGACGAGGCGCGGGGAGGTGACGAGGTTGCGGGCGATCTGCAGGCGCTGACGCATGCCGCCCGAGAAGGCGCGCGGCTGGTCGTCGATGCGGTCGACGCCGATCTCCACCCGCTCCAGCCAGTCGCTGGCGGTGGCGCGGATATTGCCATAATGGCGATCGCCGACGGCCATCAGCCGTTCGCCGACATTGGCGCCGGCCGAAACCGTCATGCGCAGGCCATCGGCCGGGTTCTGGTGCACGAAGCCCCAGTCGGTGCGCATCAGGAACCGGCGCTCGGCCTCGCCCATGCGGGCGAGATCGCGGTACTGGCCGTCGCGCATGTGGTATTCGACGATGCCGGAGGTCGGCATCAGGCGGGTCGAGAGGCACGACAAAAGCGTCGTCTTGCCCGAGCCGGATTCACCGACGATGGCGAGCACTTCGCCGGCATAGAGCTCGAAGGAGACGTTGCGGCAGCCGATGCGGCTTCCGTAGAACTTCGAGACGTCGTTCACTTTCAGAAGCGGGAGCGTACTCATTCTGCGGCCTCCTTTCGGGCGAGCATGTGACCTGCATGGCCGCAGGCGCGGCGGTCTTCGCAATGATCGGTGTCGGAGCAGACGAACATGCGCCCGCCCTTGTCGTCGAGGATCACCTCGTCGAGATAGACGTCCTCGGCGCCGCAGAGGGCGCAGGGCTTATCGAAGCTCTGGATCTCGAAGGGATGGTCGTCGAAGTCGAGGCTGACCACTTCGGTATAGGGCGGCACGGCGTAGATCCGCTTTTCGCGGCCGGCGCCGAAGAGCTGCAGCGCTTCCGACATGTGCATCTTCGGATTGTCGAACTTCGGCGTCGGCGACGGGTCCATCACGTAGCGGCCCTCGACCTTGACCGGATAAGCATAAGTCGTTGCGATGTGGCCGTTGCGGGCGATGTCCTCGTAGAGCTTCACATGCATCAGCCCGTATTCCTCGAGCGCATGCATCTTGCGCGTTTCGGTCTCGCGCGGCTCGAGGAAGCGCAGTGGTTCCGGGATCGGCACCTGGTAGACGAGCGTCTGTCCCTCGGAGAGCTTTTCCTCCGGAATGCGGTGGCGCGTCTGGATGATCGTCGCCTCCTTCGTCCGGGTGGTGACGGCGACATCGGCGACCTTCTGGAAGAAGGCGCGGATCGAGACCGCGTTGGTGGTGTCGTCTGCGCCCTGGTCGATGACCTTCAAGACGTCCTGCGGCCCGAGGATCGAGGCCGTCACCTGGACGCCGCCCGTGCCCCAGCCATAGGGCATCGGCATTTCGCGCGAGGCAAAAGGCACCTGATAGCCGGGAATAGCGATCGCCTTCAGGATTGCCCGGCGGATCATGCGCTTCGTCTGTTCGTCCAGGTAGGCGAAATTATAGGTAGCAAGGTCGTTCATCGCCGATTACCCTTGAGTGTGTCGACCGCGGATGGGGCCGGGATTTGAGCGAGATTTTCGTCTGGGTGGTTGGGATCTTTGTGCTGTGCTCTGCGGTTGCCGGCCTGTTCGGCATAGCCCGTCGGCCACGGCGCGAACTGGATAGCAGAGCGCGCAAGAACGACGGATCCGGAGATGCCGGGTTCGCCCCCGCCGCTGACGGTGGCGATTGCGGCGGCGGAGATGGTGGCGGCGATTGAACCGCTGGGGCTGGCGGTATGCCCGATCATTCGGCCGCCTCCCGCTGTTCCTTCGCCGTGTCGCCGGCATTGGCCGACTCGTAGGCGCGCCGCATACGGCGGACGAGGTCGAGTTCGGCCTGGAAGTCGACATAGTGCGGCAGCTTCAGATGCTCGACGAAGCCGGTCGCCTGGACGTTGTCGGCATGCGAAATGACGAATTCCTGATCCTGGGCGGGTGCGACGATGTCCTCGTTGAACTCGTCGGTCCTGAGCGCCCGGTCGACCAGCGACATCGACATCGCCTTGCGTTCGCTCTGGCCGAAGACGAGGCCGTAGCCGCGGGTGAACTGCGGCGGCTGCTTGGCAGAGCCCTTGAACTGGTTGACCATCTGGCATTCGGTGACGCGGATCGAACCGAGTGAGACGGCAAAGCCGAGTTCGGGCAGGTCGAGTTCGACCTCCACTTCGCCGATGCGGACTTCGCCGACGAAGGGATGAGTGCGGCCGTAGCCACGCTGGGTGGAGTAGGCGAGCGCCAGCAGGAAGCCTTCGTCGCCGCGGGCGAGCGCCTGCAGGCGGAGGTCCCGGGCCATCGGGAACTCCATCGGCTCGCGGGTGAGGTCGCCCATGACATGGCCCTCGGGCATCTGGCCGTCACCCTCGATCAGGCCTTCGCCGTCGAGAATGTCGGAAACGCGCATAACGGGTTCGCCGGGCTCCTTGACCGCCGGCTCCTTGACGGTTTCTTCGGAGATCAGGGAGGGATCGAGCAGGCGGTGGGTGTAGTCGAAGGTAGGGCCGAGCAATTGGCCGCCGGGCAGATCCTTGTAGGTCGCCGAAACGCGGCGCTCGACCTTCATGTTGGCGGTGTCGACCGGCTCGGAATAGCCGAAGCGCGGCAGCGTCGTGCGATAGGCGCGCAGGATGAAAATCGCTTCGATCATGTCGCCGCGGGCCTGGCGAACGGCAAGGGCTGCGAGCGCGCGATCATAGAGCGAGGCTTCCGCCATCACCCGGTCGACGGCAAGGCCCAGCTGTTCGACCACCTGATCGATGGTGATCGAGGGAAGATTGCGGTCACCGCGACGGCGGTCGGCGAGAAGGCGGTGCGCATTGGCAATGGCGGCTTCCCCGCCCTTGACGGCTACATACATGGGTCACGCCTCCTTGAGCGAAAGACGGGTTGTGCGTGGTAGGCAGACAAGCTTGTCGCCGGCGGTCAGCACGAGATCGACGCCGCGCGGAAAGATCGCGCGATTGGCGGTCCAGAATTCGAGAAAGACGTCCGGCAGGCCCTTCACGGCAAGTTCCGTCTGGTCCTTGATGCCGGGACCCTTGGCGACGAATGCCTGGCCGCCGGTCAGCGCCTCGACTTCGATGACGAGCGTCGTCGAACGATCCGGATATTCCTGCGTGCCGAGCGAGAACTGGTCGAAGCCCGGGAAGGCAGCGGCCTTTTCGATGAAGGCGAAGCGGGCTTCGGTTTTGCTGGTGGTGACCGCAGCACCCGTATGGAAGGCGATCCACTGCGGAACCGCCGACTTGCCGAGCGCCGGCGTCAGCCAGACGGGCGTATCATGGTCGCAGAGCGTGAGGGCAACCGCGCCAGCGGCCGCACCGAGTGGAGCAGGCGGTGTGCTCGTCGAAGCGAGGCGCTTGGTCGTGCCCGGACGGGCGAAGCCGTCCATCAGGTCGCGAAAGACGGATTGGGCAGCAAAGACCGGATCGGCAAAGGCGCCGGCGTAAATCTGCGATTGGCTGGCCATCAGTCGTCTCCCCGGACCATGGTGAAAAAGTCGACGCGGGTTGCCGCAGTCTCTTCCGCCTTGCGGCGTTCTTCCTGCGCGAGCCGTTCGGCAACGCAGCCAAGCAGAGCCTCGACGCCGACCTTGTCGCCGTCACGCTGGGACAATGCGTCGAAGATCGCTGCGAGCCGTGCGCGCTGCCGATCCGTGCCGAGCATCTGGCCGTGGCCGATTTCGCCGGTCGAAAGGCGGATGGTGGCGCGCGAGACTGTCGCCTCGCCGAGATTGAAGGGATCGCCGCTACCGCCGATGCGGCCACGGACCATGACGAGACCGGTTTCCGGACCGCGGACCGGATGAACCTCCGGCTTGTCGGCCAGCGCTTCCCAGGCGGCGGTGAGCTCGTCGAGGGTTGCGCGGGCGAGCAGCCCCATGGCCTTCTTGCGCGCCGGATCCGGCGGACTTTCCTGTTTCAGCTTCGCATCCATCATTTTCACCTCAAATGTCTATTGATCTAGACAACTGTACATCTTATACTTTTCCATAACGTCCGCAAATGACAGGCTTGTGACATGCCAATGCGAAAAGACCCGGCAATGCGAAAAGTGGTGGAGCGCCAGACCGGCGTCGCTTTGTGGCGGCAGATCGCCGACCGGATCCGCCTGGCAATCAGCAATGGCGACTATGACGCGACCGGCATGGTGCCGCCGGAAACGGTGCTTGCCGGTGAGTTCGGCGTCAACCGGCACACGGTCAGAAGCGCGCTGGCGGCGCTTGCCGAAGAGGGGCTGGTGCGCGCGGTCCAGGGGCGCGGCACGATGATCGAGCGCAAGGAAAGGGTGAGCTATCCGATCTCGAAGCGCACGCGATTCTCACAGGGTCTCGGCCAGCAGGTGAAGGAAATCGGCTCGCGGCTGCTCGGCCACACGGAGTTGCTGGCAACGGGCGAAGTGGCGAGCGCGCTTGCCATCAGGCCCGGTGATCCGGTGATCGAACTCAGGACCGTCAGCAGCGGCGATGGCCGACCGCTCTCGGTATCCTCGAGCTATTATCCTGCGCATCGCTTCCCGCGCATGGCCGAGGAATTCGAACGGCTGCACTCCGTCACCAAGGCCTTTGCAGCCCACGGCCTGAATGATTATGTACGCGCCTCGACGGAGATCGTCGCCCGCCATGCCGATGCCGAGGAGCTTTCGATGCTGAAGCTCTCCCCTGGCGCAATCGTGCTCGAGGCGCAATCGCTCAACGCCGATCTCGACGGCAAACCGATCGAATACTCGCGCACCCGTTTTGCCGCTGACCGGATGAAGCTGCGGATCGAGACATAGGATAGCGCCGTCAGCTGCCACAGCAACAACGCCACACCCGGTTTCAAGCGCTCGATCGGGCAAATATGGCGGCTAGGCCGCATTTCCGACGCGTTTTTGCCGCATCACCAGAGCCTGCATCAGGATCCGCGCATTGGGAATTCTCCGGGGAGAATGGAAATGGCGACGTGGCGACCCGATCCTTCCTTTTATCCATCACCGCGCATGGCGGCCAAGGCCCCAAAGGAAACCGTCGCCTATGTTGCGGCGTTCGATCCTGAACGAAGGCGGCCGGATGCAATCGCGGTTGTCGACGTCGATCCGGCGTCATCAACCTATTCGCAGATCGTCGGGCAGGTCGAGATGCCGAACGTTGGCGACGAACTGCATCACTTCGGCTGGAATGCGTGCTCGTCCTGCCTTTGCCCGAATGCACCGCATCCGCATGTCGAGCGCCGCTATCTGGTCGTGCCGGGGCTGAGGTCCTCGCGGCTGCACATCATCGACACCAAGCCGGACCCGCACAATCCGAAGATTGTCCGCGTGATCGAACCCTCGGAGATCGCCGAGAAGGCAAATTACTCGCGGCTGCACACTACCCATTGCGGGCCCGAGGGCATTTATGTCAACGCGCTTGCCGATCGCGACGGCAAGGCGCCAGGCGGCATCTTCCTCTTGGACCATCAGAGTTTCGACGTGCTCGGGCAATGGGAAATGGATAGGGGGCCGCAGAAGCTCGCCTATGATTTCTGGTGGCATCTCGGCCACGACACCATGATCACCAGCGAATGGGGTACGCCGGATACCTTCGAGAACGGGCTGGTTCCGGAGGTGCTGCTCGGCTCGAAATATGGCCGCCGCCTGCATTTCTGGGACCTGCACAAGCGCAAGCACCTGCAGGAGATCGATTTCGGCGAGGAACACCAGCTCGTTTTCGAACTGCGCCCGGCGCACGACCCGACCAAGGCCTATGGTTTCGTCGGCTGTGTCATCAGCCTGAAGGACCTCTCGGCATCGATCTGGACCTGGTATCGCGAAGGCGAACGCTGGGCGGTCAAGAAGGTGATCGAGATCCCGGCGGAACCTGCCGATCCGGATCTGCTGCCACCCGTCCTCAAAGGCTTCAGCGCCGTTGCGCCGCTCGTCACAGACATCGATCTCTCGATGGACGACCGCTTCCTCTACGTGTCCTGCTGGGGCACCGGCGACATGATCCAGTACGACGTTTCCGACCCCTTCGCCCCGAAGGAAACGGGCCGGGTGCGGATCGGCGGCATCGTTTCGCGCGCGAGCCACCCGAAGGCGACGAATGGCGCCCTGAACGGCGGGCCGCAAATGGTCGAGGTCAGCCGGGACGGCAAGCGGGTCTATTTCACAAATTCGCTCTACGGCGCCATCGATCCGCAGTTCTATCCCGATGGCATCGACGGCTGGATGGTCAAACTCGATGTCGCCGACGGCGGCGGCATAGGATTCGACGAGAAATTTTTCGTCGACTGGCCGAAAGGCCATCGCCCGCACCAGGTTCGCCTCGAAGGCGGAGACTGCTCTTCCGATTCCTATTGCTATCCCTAAGGGAGGGGCGGCCGTGCGATGCCGTCCGGGCGAATGACGACGATCTGGCCGTGGCTTTCGATTGTTGCCCTCGGCGCCTTTCACGGCATCAATCCGGCGATGGGCTGGCTGTTTGCGGTTGCGCTCGGGCTTCACCGCCAGAGCCGCCGGATCGTCTGGTTGTCGCTTGCGCCGATCGCGGTGGGGCACACCGTCTCGGCCGGCCTGACGCTGGCGGTTGTCGTCCTGTTCGGGGCAGTGCTGGAGCCGCTCCATTTCAGGCTGGTCGCGGCGCTGCTCATTCTCAGTGTCGCCGCCTATGGCGCGCTCTACGGACACCGCCATCGGGTGAGGGTCGGCATGCGGGTCGGCATGGCCGGTCTCGGCCTCTGGTCGTTCCTGATGGCGACGAGCCATGGGGCGGGCCTGATGCTGGTGCCGGCGGTCCTCAACCTTTGCGTGGCGGATCGCCCTGGCGATCTTGCAATCTCAGGCTCGCTTCCGGTCGCGTTCGCCGCCGTCGCGGTTCATGGCGCAGCAATGCTGGCCGTCGTCGCGGTGGTGGCGATCGCCGTCTTCGAGTGGCTTGGCCTTGCGGTGCTCCGCTCGACATGGATCAACTTCGATCGCCTGTGGACGGTGGCGCTCGGCGCAACCGGCATCGTGCTCCTGGTTCAATGAGGAAATGGCCGCAGATGGAGCCCGCATAGGCCCGTCTAGTTTTGCCCCTTCACGTAACTGATGTAGCCGCGCACATCGGCGGCCGGCCCGGTGTAGGCGTCGCCAAGTGTCTCCTCCATATTCGTGACATAGGTCCTCGCCCAACCCGGCAATGGGTAGTCGATCGCTGCCAGGAATTCGAGCGTTGCCGCCAGCCGGATGTCGGCGATGGAGGGCTTGGCCCCGCCGATGAAGGGTTTGTCGCCGATATAGAAGGTGCGAAAGACGTCAAGCGGCTCGGCAAGCGCCTCGACTGCTGCGCGGCGCGCCTTCTCCTTCGTCTCGGCGTCCGCGTCGCTGCAACCAACTTCGCCCGGATAGAGCGGGAAGTTCAAAACCGGATAGGTGGCCCGGGCGAGGTAGGGATAGAAGGTGCCTATCAGATAGAACATGGCGCTGTCGATCATGGCGCGGGCCTCGGGGGCCTTCGGGTAGAACTGGTCGAGCCCGTGCTTGTTGCAGAGGTACTGCATGATCGCGCAGCTCTCCCACAGTGCGCCTTTGGGCAGGTCCGCAGTCTCCATCATCGGCGTGAGATGCGAAGGCGCTTTCGCCAGATACTCGGCCGTGCGCGTCTGGCCGTAGACATCCTGCTCGTTGAAATCGAGCTTGGCTGCCCTCAGGAAGACGCGCGCCGTCATGTTGTTGACGCTGGGCTTGATCACGTTGAGCTTGATTGCAGACATGTCACTCCTCCCTTTGCCCGCGATTCTGCGGTTCCGGCTCGCTCGCCGGCCCGGTCGCGTGCGTTGAACGACAGGCGGTGGACCACCAAGGGCCTATCGCGACCGATAAGGATCCTTCGGCTCCCGGTCGGGCGACAGCGTCGGCCGGGTACGCTCGACCAGCGCCTCGATGGCGTCGGCCAGGTGCACCTCGGCGATGTTGTAGTCGCCGCGAGCGACCCTGACTTTGTGTGCCTCCATCAGGACCTCGGCGTGGCTGTGGCCGGGCGGCGGCTCGAAGCGATAGGAGGCAAGTTCGACTAGCAGCCCGAGCGGATCCTCGAAATAGATCGAATCCATGAAGCCGCGATCCTTGACGCCACTGTGCCGGATGTTTCGCTCGTCGAGCCGCTCCACCGCCTGGGTAAACGTCGCGCGCGAAACGGCAAAGGCGATGTGGTGTACGCAGCCGATATCCGTCGGCGTGCGCTCGGGGTCGGGCTTGCGGTTCTCGTCGGTGAAGATGGTAATCAGCCGGCCATCGCCCGGGTCAAAATAGAGGTGGCTTTCGCTTGCCCGGTCGAGATTCGGCTGCTCGAAGATGAAGGGCATGCCAAGAAGCCCCTCCCAGAAATCGATCGACGTCTGTCGGTCGGCGCCGACGAGCGTGATGTGATGAACCCCTTGCGATTGCAGCTTTCGCATCAAAGGCCTCCCTCATGAAGCGGAGGACGGCGGATGAAACGGTATCTGGTTTCACCCTTTCCGCTCCACTCGATTGTCGTCCGTCGTGGCAAGAAGGCAAGCGCCAATGCAGGGGGAAATCGGCCCTGGGAAGCGATAGGCAGGCATCCATATCTCGGCTATTCCATCTGGGTTGCTGTCGATGTATCGTGCAATCAGTGCATGTACGAGCAGTGCCCTATGGCGGTCTCAAAGACGGTTAGCGACGATCAGGGAGTTGAGGCGTGAAGTTTCTCTGCAGGGTCGGCATGGCCGGCCTAATGTTCCTCGCGCTTGCAGTGGCCGCGCAGGCGGATGGCCATGCCTTTGCCGGGCAATGGCGACAACTGACGTCGACGGCCGGGGACTGCGGCAAGTGCTATATCGGTTTTGTCAGACACGGCGACCTGCTGACCGTCACGAGCAACACGGGCTGGCAGGCCGTCGTGAAGATTGAAGGGTTCGCCGACGTGGAGCTTGCGGTCGGCAAGGGGCGGTGGATGCCGACGGTTTCCGGCATCTACGGCGGGAAGCCTTTCAGTATCCAGTTCGTTCGCCGCGGCGAGCGGTTGCAGATGCACATGGTGGCCTCGCAAGCAAACGGTGAGCCTTTGCCCATTCGCGCGACTTTCGAAAAAGGGCCGCCCAACACCGACCCGCGCCGTCAGGTGGTGCCGATCCAGATGCAACGGATCTAGGTACTGATGAACTGAGACGGTCCGACAAACGCGCTTGCCCCGATACGCGTGTTTTGATTTTCCGCGCGAACCTCCCTATCTTCCGGTTGCAACATCCGAGGGCGGACGGAGGACAAATGCCGGTCGTGCAACGATCGAAAATCAGGCAGCGCCTTTTGATCATGCTGGTCACCGGTATCGGCGGCATGGCGGCGGCTGCAGTCTCCTTTGCGACGGCAGTCTATGATGCGGCCAATCCGGCGCCCACCGTAAGTGCTGCCAAGGGTGAGGCGGTCGATACCGGCCGGTGGCTGGTGACGATCAACGACGCCACCATGGCCTCCGTGCCGCCGACCGGCAACAAGCCATTCGAGCCGAAGCGGTTCCTGATGGTGGATCTCGACCTCGACAACCGATCGGTCGCCACCAGCAATGCCTTCATGAACCTGATCACGATCAGGGACGGGCAGGAAGTCGTGTCGCCGAAGCCGGTCTATTATCTCGCCAGGGACAAATGGATTGCCAGCGCGGTCAACCCGAACATGCCGGAGAAGCTGATCGCGGTGTGGGAGTGGCCGACGGATCGTCCGGAGCCGGACAAGCTTTCGCTGTCCATCGGCAAACAGATCTACAAGCCACGTGATAACCTCTACGGCGCCCCAAACTGGTTCGACGACGGCGAGGCTGCGGTGGTTGAATTGGCGGTCAGCCAAGCTGCGGAGACGACGGAGCAATGATATCGGCTTTCCGCACGCTGCTCCTTTGTGGGCTTGCAATCGCCGTGCTCTATGCGATGCGAAACAGCACGCCCGGCTACGGCGACATCACCGCGCCGATCGCCATTCGCGGCGCAGCCGGCGAGCGGGTGGAAACCCAGGACTTCGCCTTCGGTGCGGCCAATGTTCACCTGGCGCGCCAGGTCAAGGTCGAGAGCTTCGGGCGCGTCAAGGACTACTCCTCTTCCGGTGTCTGGTTGATCATCGAAGGTGCGGCCGTCGCCAAGACGGAAACCATGACGCTGACATCGGCACAATGGCTTGCAGGCAATGGTCTGCGTTATGAACTTAG
>NZ_JAEPRP010000260.1:0-7082 GCF_016652895.1 Ensifer sp. SSB1 | reverse complement strand
CTTCCTCATCGCTGTCGGTTTGTTTCGCCATCAGCAGGTTTTCCTTGATCGTGCCGGAAAACAGATCCGAATTCTGCGACACGAAGGAGACCGCCGAGCGGACGACGGAGGGATGCAACTGCCGGATATCCACGCCGTCGAGCAAAATACGGCCGGCACCGGGCGCATAGAGACCTGCGAGAAGCCGGCCGAGCGTGGTCTTGCCCGAACCTATGCGCCCGATGATGCCAACACGTTCGCCGGCCTTTATCGTCACGTTCATGCCGCTGACCACTTTGTAGTCGGTCCCCGGATAGGCAAAGTCGAGATTGGTGAACGTGATGCTGCCGTTACGGATTTCGCGGTTGACGAAACCGATGGTGTCCGGCCGGTCCTCCGGCTGCTCCATCACGGCATTCAAAATGCGCAGCGCCAATATCGCCTGCCGCAGCCGCGCAAGCGTCATCGCGATTTGCCCGAGTGGCGCGACGGCGCGGCCGGCAAGCATGCTGGCCGCGATGATCGCGCCCGAGGAGATCTTGCCTTCGGTGAACTCGTAGGCGCCGGCGACGACAATGCAGACCGTCACCAATTGCTGCACGAACTGCGTCGCGTGCGAGGCCCAGGAAGAGATTTCCTTGATCTGCTCGGACGTGTTGGAGGAGTGCTTGGCCAGCTCGTTCCAGCGACGCAAAAGCTGCTTTTCCGAATGCAGCGTCTTTACCGTCTCGATCGCGCTGATCGTCTCTACCAGCAGCGCTTGGCGCTGGGCAGATTCGTTCGATGCCGCGGCGACCCGGTTTCCGATCTTATACTGCGCGACATAGCCGATCACGAGGCTCAAAAGGAATGCGATTGCCGGAATGAGCGCGATCCAGCCCGCAACCGCATAGACGGCCGCGATGAAAACGAAGACGAAAAGGCTGTCGATGAGGGTGCTGAGCGTATTCGATGTGAAGAACTCGCGAACGAATTCATACTGCATCGCCCTGTTGGCGTATTCGCCCGTAGACGGTGGCCGCGATGCCATCGTCGCATGCAGGATCTTCTCGAACAGCATGTAGGAAAGCTTCAAGTCGGCCTTCCGTCCGGCAAAGTCTATCAGCGCGGCACGAACTGTCTTCAGCAGGAAGTCGAACAGGATGGCGGTGCTGATACCGAGTGCCAGGACCCAGAGCGTGGCAATCGCCTTGTTGGGAAGAATCCGGTCATAGACATTCATCGTGAAGAGTGGCGCCGCCAGCGCCAGCACGTTGATGAAAAAGGCCGCGATCGCTACTTGCACATAGGCTTGCCAGAAAGGCTTCACCGTCGCTGTCAGCCAATGCCGACGGTCAATGTTGCGCGCCTCGCCGACGCCGCGGCCGGACGCCGTATTGAGATAGGTGGCCGAGAAGGACATCGCATAGGCAAGGCCGCCGAGCTGCAGCTCCGACAGTTTCACCGCCGCTTCTCCAGGTGCGGCGGCCCTGTTCGAAAGGTTCAAAGTGCCGTCCGGCGCCTCTTCCAGAAGCGCCATGGCGCTGCCGTCGCGAAAGACGAGCAGCAACGGGTACACGAAATCACGATTGCCGATCGCGCGCCCGGAAACGGCTTCCGTTTCCAGGCCAACCCGCTCTGCGATACGAGAGACATCTTCGGCGCTCGGCGACCGAGGGTCGAAAGGCACGTCAGAATACAGCACGCTGTCCGACGAGGGGCGATTCAAGAAGATACAGATCTCCTTGAACGCCTCGGAAAAGCCCGTCAGAGACGGGCCAATCTGCACATGCCTGTCAATGCTTTGCACTACCACCGATTGTGTCCACCCTGCCGAGGACAATTATTTCTGCCGAATCGGCGCCAACAAGTCGAGCGGCAAGTCGTTCGTCTGACGCGACGGGACACGGCGATAGGTTTCCGTGGGCGGCGTAGCTGGAACATTGAACTCGTTGCGGGCATAGGCTTCAGACTGGGCCGGCGCTTTAATCTGCATCGTCGACAGGAGCTGGCCGGTCGCTGCAAGGAGGCGATACTCGGCGAACAGGGCGGCGTACTGCGAGGTTTTCGCGAGAACGCTGACGTTGAAACGCGAATTCTGCGCGCCGAGCACGTCAAGCAGCGAACGCTGTCCGACCTTGAGCTGTTCGCGATAGGACTCGACGAGCTGAACGTTCATCTGGGCCTGCGCGTTCAGCGTGCGAGAGATCTCGTACTGGCTGTTGCGGCGTTCCCAGGAAATGCGGACGGCTTCCTCGACCTCGCGATGGGCCTGGTGGAAGACCAGCCGCTGTTCGCTTGCACGGCGCATCTGCTCCTGCTCGTTGGCAATATCGATACCGCCACGATAGAGGTTCCACTTGGCGACGATCCGCGCCTGCGCATCCCAGCTGTTGCCGGTCTCGCCGCCGATATCGTTGCCCGTGCGCACGCGCCCTTCCGCGAAGACTTCCGGAAGCATGTTCGAGCGCGCAGCCTTGACCTGCGAGTCGGCAACGCTGATGTCGGAATCGGCAGCCTTGATGCGCGGGTTGTTGCCGCGGGCAATACCGATCGCCGTCTCGAGCGTCTTCGGCAGGACGCCGGCAACCGACTTCGGCATCGACGGTTTCGTCAGCGGCTGGCCGACCAGGCGGTTGAAGCTGATCTTGACGGTTTCAAGCGCTTCCTCAGCTTCCTGCAGACGGGCCTTAGCCGACAAAAGGCGCTCGCTCGCCTGCTGGCGATCGGCATCGGTCAGCGCGCCGCCTGAAATCAGCGAGCTGATGTCCGACAGGATCGACTGGTGCACGCCGACGTTCTTGCGCGCTTCAGCAACGATCTGCTGCTGGAGAATGTACTCGAAGTATTCGCGGACGATCTGCAGGCCAATCGTCTCGGACCGCTCAAGGACGCGGAAGGAGGCGCTGTCAACACGAGCAGCCTGACGCTCCAGCTCGGCGCGTCGGCCACCGCCGTCGAACAGCTTCTGCGTAATCGTCAGACCGACATCGGAAGGATAAAGTGGATCGTTTTCGATGGAGCCAAGCCGGCGGCTTTCATCTTCAAGATGCTGCACACCCGTCGAAGCTTCCATATCTACGCTCGGCAAGTATAGACCACGCGCTTGACGTAGCTCGAACTCGACAGCCTCGCGGTTTTCGATCGACTGGCCGATCTCCGGGTTCGATTCCATTGCGACCTGAAGCGCTTCCCTAAGCGTCATCGCTTCGGCGGCGCCACCTGCAAATACGGTCGACGCGAGCAGAATGGAAAAAAGCCCACCCTTAAAAGTTTTCCCCACTTTCAATATTATCCCCCTCGCAATCAGTACGTCATGCTGGCTAATCCGAGCGTACGTTACAACTGCCGAAATTTACCGATAGATAATACAGAGGTAATATAAAGCGGCCACCAATTTTGGGGTGGTCCAGCGGTGCTCGGGCCTTTCGCACGGCTATGTTGCAAAAATGGAACATCCGAGCCGCCGCAAGACATTCCGTTAACCCATTGAAATAAAATAAATCACACGCAGCGCATCAAGGCCGTTAGGCACCTCGGATTACTGCAACGTTGCCGTAGACTCAACGCCAGCGCGAACTAGCTGCCGCCTCTTCAGCCGGTGCGAGCAAAGCTCGCCCATCTCCCAAGTCGACCCCTACACCCGGTGATTCAGGCGGAAGGCAGCCGGACGAAGTCGACGCCCTGGGTTCCCTCGCTGGCAACCATCACCGTTTCGGATGCTGCTGCGCGGCGCAACCGCTCAAGGTCAACGCTGCCGTCAAACAATGCACCGCCAACGCTGAGCGCCAGATCGACCTTGCTGCCGTCGGCAGAGAAGTGTGCCGAAGCCAATGCCTTCGTCAGGCGGATAGAAACCTGTTCAGCGTCCGACTCGCTCGCCCCGATCAGGAGAACATCGAAGCTCGCCGGGCCGGTACGTGCAACGATGTCATCGCGGCGCACCGACGTGCTGATCGTGGAGGCGACGAACTGGAGCAGCTCTTCGCTCCAGGCCGGCCCGAAAGCGGCGCCAACATCATCGAGGTTGTTGAGTCTCAGATGGATGAGCGCTCCGTGAAGCTCTTCGCCAGCGCGTTGCCGGCGACGTTCGAGGCCGTTGACCTGTTGCACCAGCCCGCGGCCGGTTACGCAGCCGGTCGTCGCATCGTGGGCAACGACATGGTTGATCTGGTTGCGCAGGCGCTGAGCCCGACGAAACTGTGTCGCTGCGAGGACGATCAGCGGTACGCCCATCAGCAGGGAGATCAGCGCGGCGCCAACCATGGCGGCCGCATAGGGTCGATCGACGAGAGCGACCAGGCTGAGATAAACCAAAACCTGCGCGAATACGGCAAAAGCAACAATGCCGGCAATGACATATCGCGCGATTCGCCAGTCCCTCTGACCGTTGAACTGTACTTCCCTACGCATGCACCGCTCCCGATTCACCAATGACGATCGGTCTAGCGCGAGTTTATGGATATTCCATTTCCAGGGTACCTACAACTTTATGCAGTACGGAGCTTTCCAAGAAAAATGCTCCAAAACGGGATGTCCGGCTCGCCGACAGTCGGTTGTTGGCCCATCCTGCAGGCATCGATGGGCCTCCAAGCGCCAGCGGCGAAGAGATGCGATTCGATGCCGGATGTCACCGTATCAAAGTGGGGGCTCACGCGCAGAAACGCTGCCCGGAGCGGGGCGTCGGGTCAACCGGCATAGTGTGTCTAGAGGGGGCTCACCCGGACAATTGCAAGAGGGTCGGGAACCCTCCCCGCCTTTCGGCGTTCCTATTCCGCCGGGCGGCTCCGCCCGAAGCTTTAGCGCCACGAAAGGATCCAAAGATGTACGACAGGGAGCGTTGGCCGGAACAAAGGGCATCAACCGGACTGCCGGTCGGAATCATGCTTCTTTCAGCTCTGGCCATAACCGCCTATCTCGCTGTCGGCGGCGCCTATTCGGACGGTGGGGATCGCGCCGTCGTTTACATTCCCCAAACTACAGGAAAGTAGTCCGCGCGGCGCTGCAACGCGAGGTGGCCTCGTCCACGGTCGCGGGCCTTCAATGCGTTTCGCCATAAGTGAAAACGGGGCGGCTCCTCCTCCGTCCCGTAGTTCACGACAGGCTGAGAATGTCTCTGCAAGCAATGCAGTAAGTGACCGGCAATGAATCCGGCGAGCATCACGGGATACCGCCCATCCGGTGGCCATTCACGAGCGATCAACGTGACAGCGGCTGCCGCCGAAGGCAACGAATCAAACGGATGTCGAACTACTCAATTTGGGTAGGTCTTCCAAGAATAACGTAGGCATATTTCCGCCGGTCGTGCAGACGCGCTTGCGGGCGCAGCGTTTGAAGCGGGATTGGGGTTTGTTTAGTGGCGGTTTCATCCGGAAGAAGCAGAGCGGGCTAACACGCATGTGGATCCTTCCGAACCAGCACTCGGTGCGCGTCTTCTATGTTTACCAAATTGGCGATATGCCACAGGCTCAAACCTAGCAGGAGACATCATGGAAACCGTCGAAATCAGCGGCCGTAGCGACTTTGCACTTTGGGCCATCCAGCGTGCCCAGGAAATCGTCACGGCCGAAGGCGCTGCCTTTGCCATGGCCGCTCGCGACATGGATGAAGAGACGCTCGCCGAAACTGCAGCCGCGCTCGGCAAAGCCATCAGCGAAGCCATGCTCGAGGTTTTCGACGGCCTTACAGCCGAGTGATCTGATCTTCTCGGAGCCCCTGGGCACCCGAGGAAGACGGTGCGTCAGCTCCGCTTCTCAAGAGCGTCATTTCCGCCGTACGTCGAGGCCGAGTGCCTCGGCGATGGTGATGGTCTGGTCGATCGTGATGATCGCATCCTTGAGTTGGACATTTTCCGGGTCGATCGCACTGAGGTCGCTGCCCCTGAGGTCACAGGCCGTGAAGTCGACACCGTGTAGCCAGGCGCCGGAGAGAGCGACATCCCGCAGCGAGCCGCTTTTGCAGGAGGCGCCTGTCAGGTCCGCTTCCCGCAGGCGGGTGTCCTTGAAGGACGCGCGGCCGAGAGCGGCACCGGGCAAGCCGACGAAGGACCAGTCGCCGCCCGAGACCTGCATTTGATCGAAATCGCAGGCATCGAACATGCTGCCGACGAACTTGCACTCGGTGAAACGGCTGTCGAAGAATTTGCAGGACACGAAGGTACAGTTCACGAACGCGCTCGCCTGATGCGACGAGGCATTGAAGCTCGCGCGCCGGAAGGTGCATTCGTGGAAGACGACGCCAACCGTCTGTGCCTCGGTCAGGTCGAGATCGGTGAACAGGGTGTTCTGGTGACGCTCGCGATCGATCTGCCGGCCATACCAATCCGCGCCGGCAATGGTGATTTCGGTCTTCGGTGGCGCTTCGCCATATCGTCGTTCAGCCATCATCCATCCATAGCGCTCGGCGTGAGCGCCCGCCGCTTCGTCAACCTGCTCGATTGCCTGACGTCAGGACGCCGGCAGCGAACTCGCTCTAAGCGAGTGCCATAGCCTATCCAAGTTTGAGGGTCGATGGCACGGCACAAACGCCGGGGATCAGCCAGATCCCGCGTCAGTCGTCAATTCGGAACCCGACCTTCATGACCACCTGGTAGTGTGCCACTTCGCCATCCTTGATGTGGCCCCGAATCTGATCGACCTCGAACCATTCGAGATTTCGCATGGTTTTCGAAGCCCGCGCGATCGCCGTTTCGATCGCCTCTGTGACGGAAGACTTCGAACTGCCGACAAGTTCTACCTTCTTGTAGACATGGTCACTCATGACACCCTCCCGGTTGCCTCTGGAAGCTACCGACAAGCCTACAACCAAATCACGAAAACAGCACCTCCGCAGCGAGGTGGAAAATCTTTCGCCGCTGGGAACGCATGCTTGCGGCGGCCATCTATCAATCGTGGAGCAGCCACCGCCGTTTCGTCCTCTGCCCTACCCATCCCAACCTCGCTTATCGCTTGACGTTTGGCGCCCAGGAGAATGACATCGAGATATCATTCTCAAATCGGGAATGATTCCGGGTGCTTTATCGCAGCAAGCTCAGATCAGGAGGTGGCATGAAAGAGGCCACGCCCGCTGGGAGAACGGATCATTGAGATGGCGATGATGATCGAGGGACAGTCACGCTTCCAGCC
>NZ_JAEPRP010000259.1:0-7158 GCF_016652895.1 Ensifer sp. SSB1 | reverse complement strand
TCACCGGCAGGCCATGCCAGTCCGGGAAGAAGGTCTGCAGGAATGTCTGGTCCGTGCGCGGCCAGAAGGCGTCGGGGGCGTCCAGGCGGGCGAGCATCTGCGTGAATGTCGCCAGTGACGGTTCGGCGACGAAGACGCCGGAATTCAGCCGGTGAAAGTCGGCGAGGCTTTCATAGACATTGGGCGCGGCAGAGAATTCCGGGTAGGCAAACAGCCGGTCGATGTTCTTGAGCACGATCGCGTCGGCGTCGATGAAGACACAGCGTCGGTATTCGCTAAGCTGCCAGAGTCGGAGCTTGCAGAAATTGTCGAGCGGCGAGTGAAACTCCGGTTTGCGGCCCTTGGTGAAGGGTGCTTTCTCATGCACGTTCCGGCGCTGATGACGCGCGTTAAAGGCGTCGGAGAGTGGCAACAGGTCGGTCTCGACCAGGCGGCATTGGAATTCTGCAAGCGGCGCCAGTGCTTCGATCG
Organism: Ensifer sp. SSB1; assembly: GCF_016652895.1. NCBI lineage: Bacteria > Pseudomonadati > Pseudomonadota > Alphaproteobacteria > Hyphomicrobiales > Rhizobiaceae > Ensifer > Ensifer sp. SSB1. The sequence continues at coordinate 6,687 of NZ_JAEPRP010000259.1, read as the reverse complement.
AAACGCCGCCGGTGTGGAGCACGACGATATCCGCCCTGGTGCCTGTGAGCCGGATGGAGCGCGCGAGCGCGCGGGCGCCGAGCGCATAGTCGGTATTGGTGACGAGCGTCACGTAGGCATGGTCGGCGGAAGGCGGCGAGGAGGGGCAGAGCCCCTCCGAAGGATCGTTCGATGTCATGAAACGGATTTCAGCCGCTTGCCCTCTGGGTCGTGGTTGATCAGCGGCGCGATGTCCTTGGTCCAGGCGGAGACGGCGGGCACGCGCGTTCTGTCGACACGATAGGCGAATTTCTTCGCGACATCGACGATTTCCGACAGAAGCCCGTCCTGCAGCCGTGTTGGGTTGAGGCCGAGCGCCAGGAATTTCTCGTTGTGGACGACGAGTTCGTTCTCGGCGGCTTCCTTGCGCGGGTTCGGCAACCAGGCGATCTGCGCGCCTGATATCGATGCGATCATCTCAGCGAGGTCGCGCACCCGGTGGGTCTCGGTCATCTGGTTGAAGATCTCGACGCGGCTGCCGCGGGCCGGCGGGCTCTTGAGCGCCAGTTCGATGCAGCGGACCGAATCCTGGATATGGATGAAGGCGCGCGTCTGGCCGCCGGTGCCGTGTACGGTCAGCGGATAGCCTATTGCCGCCTGGATGAGGAAGCGGTTCAAGACGGTGCCGTAGTCGCCGTCATAGTCGAAGCGGTTGATCAGCTGCGGGTGGCGGCGCGTCTGCTCGGTGTGGGTGCCCCAGACGATGCCCTGGTGAAGATCGGTGATCCGCAGGCCATCGTTCTTCGCGTAGAACTGGAAGAGCAACTGATCCAGGCACTTGGTCATGTGGTAGATCGAGCCGGGATTGGACGGGTAGAGGATTTCCTGGCTGACGGTCTCGCCGCCCATCGTCTCGATGCCGACAGGCAGGTAGCCCTCCGGAATGGCGGCACCGATGGTGGAGTAGCCGTAGACGCCCATGGTGCCGAGATGAACCAGATGGGTATCCAGCCCGAGTTCGACCAGTGCATTCAACAGGTTATGCGTGGCGTTGACGTTGTTGTTGACCGTATAGTTCTTGTGGCGGTCGCTCTTCATCGAATAGGGGGCGGCGCGCTGCTCGGCAAAATGCACGATCGCATCCGGGCGATGCTCGGCCAGCCAGTTCTTGAGCAGTTCGTAGTCGCGAGCAAGATCGATCAGGTTGAAGTGGATGCGGCGGCCGGTTTCGGCGTGCCAGATGCGGGTGCGTTCCTGGATCGAATCCATCGGTGTCAGCGATTGCACGCCGAGTTCCGTATCGATCCAGCGGCGCGAGAGATTGTCGAGAATATGAACGTCGTGGCCGGCATCGGACAGGTGAAGGGCCGTGGGCCAGCCGACGAAGCCGTCGCCGCCAAGGATCGCGATCTTCATGCACGTTCTCCAGATCGAGAAGGAAGTCCGTCACGTGATAGGATAGGATTGTGACAACGCTGCAATGCTTGCAAATGGCATTTTGTTCCTGCACAGGAATCGGGAATTCTTGTCGGAGAAGAGCATGTCCCTGATTTCGCTCGCAGGCGAACTGACCGAAAACGGCCATCGGCTGATCCAGCGCGTCTATTACGAAGACACCGATTTTTCCGGCGTCGTCTATCACGCCAGATACCTGCATTTCATGGAGCGCGCGCGCACCGACTTCCTGCGGCTGCTCGGTGTCGAACAGGCGACGCTGGCGATCGAGGGCGACACCGAAGGCCTAGTCTTCGTCGTGCATCGCATGGAGATCGACTTCAAGCTGCCGGCGCGCATGGACGATATCCTGACGATCACCACGGTCACGGAGAAGGCCGGCGGTGCCAAGATGGTGTTGCAACAGGAAATCCGCCGCGGTGAGCAGTTGCTGATCGCCGCCAAGGTGATCATCGCCGTCATCAACGGCCAGGGCCGCCCGCGGCGGCTACCGGAGGCGCTGGCCTACAAGTTCCAGCATGCGAAAGAGAGTGCCGGCTAGCCCGGCACGGCTGCGGCAAACAAGGCTCAGTCCGGCTCGTTCACCCCGAGCTTGTCCATGATCTTTCTGGTCAGGGACTGCCTGACCTTTGTCAGGTCCTGCCAGGGATCCGTCCCGCTTTCGAGCCGTTCGAGAATGTCCGGGATCCGGAACCCATTGGCGGCTTCGAGGGCGGTAAGCTCGCTCCAGCTGATGGGCGTGGCGACGGGGCCGCCGGCCCGCACTCGGGTGGAGTAGGGGGCGATCGCGGTCGAGCCGCGTTCGTTCCTCAGCCAGTCGATGAAGATGCGCCCCTTGCGCTTTTCCTTCGACATCGTGGCGATGAACCGGCCGGGCTCGCGATCGGCAAATCCTTGCGCAAAACTCTTGGCGAATGCCTTGGCTTGCGGCCAGGTTGCCCGGGCCGTCAGCGGCACGATGACATGCACACCCTTTCCGCCAGTGACCATGGGAGCCGATTTCAGCCCGATCTCATCGAGCGCATCGCGCAGGACCATGGCCGCACCCTTGACCAGTTCGAAGTCGAGACCTTCATCAGGATCAAGATCGAAGACCAGTCGATCGGGGCTTTCCAGCTTGTCGACGCGCGATCCCCATATATGGAACTCCAGCGTGCCCATCTGGACGGCGGCGACCAATCCCTTGGCATCGCGCACATACATGTAGTTTTCCGTCTCGCCTGAGCTTTCCGTGATCGCGACTTCCTTGATCTCGTCGGGAAATCCGTCGCCTGCATGCTTCTGGTAGAAGCGTGGCCCCCTGACGCCCTGTGGGGCACGCACGAACGAGAGCAGCCGTTCGGCGGCATAGGGCAGCATGCGGTCGGCAACCACCGCGTAGTAGCGGGCGAGGTCCAGCTTGCTGATCGCTTGGCCCTCGAACAGGATGCGGTCCGGGTGAGTGATGCGCACGCCGAGAACGGTTTCGTCGGACGAGGCTTGCTTCGCGTTTGCCGGCTTTGTCGCTTTGCTCTGAGGTTTCGTTGCAGCTTTCGTCGTTTCGGCTGTCACGGCCTTTCCCTCCTTGTCCTCCTCTTTGGAGGCACAGACGTGCTTCTTCGTTTCGCCCTTTCCCGAGGCGATCTCGTCCATGGTGCGGCCGGTGGCGACACTCGTCTGGTGATCCTCCAGCAAAGCCTCGCCATCCCGCGAGGCGACGTCGTCAAGCTCCTTGATCAGCAGCCAGTTCTCGCGCTTTTCGCCCGGTCGCGGGCGCATGCGCACCAATGCCCATCCGCCCTGCATGCGTTCGCCATGCAGATTGAACGTCAGCTTGCCGTCGCGCAGTCCCTGATTGGGATCCTCGTCCGGCTCCCACCAACCGGTGTCCCACAACATGACGGTGCCGCCGCCATATTGCTTCTCTGGGATCGTTCCTTCGAAATCGCCATAGGCAAGAGGATGATCTTCGGTTCTGACTGCAAGCCGCTTGTCTTCCGGGTTGAGGCTCGGTCCGCGGGTCACCGCCCAGCTTTTCAGCACGCCGTCCCACTCCAACCGGAAGTCGTAGTGCAGACGCGTGGCGTCGTGCTTTTGCACGAGGAAGCGCTTGCGACCCGAGCGGTTGCGACCGGGGTTGCCTTTGGGTTCGCGGGTCAAGGCGAAGTCGCGGCGCTTGTTGTATTCGGCGAGCGGGTCACGGCGTGCGGCCATCACCCGCCTCCGCCCAGGCGATATGGGCGATGTCGCCGCTTGTGACGATGGGAACCGGATCGGCGATGATCGCCTGAAGGACTTCGGCCGACAGCACCCCGTGGGCAAGCGCGTCCTCCAGGGCTGCGCGGGTCTCGCGCTCGGCCCTGAGTTCGGCATAAAGCGCCAGGATCAGTCGGTCCCGCGGATCGAAATGCGGAGAGGAAGAGCGTTTGTCGCGCTGTCGTGTCGTCTGATCGGCCATGGCGAAGAAACGTGCCTGACTGACGTAAGTTCCGGCAGCCAAGTGATACTGCAAAGACACAGCACGGTAACGGTTGCTTAACCATAATGGTGTCTTAATCACTGCATCAGGATTTGTGCAGTGCACGTCATCCTTTGACCAAAATTGACGGCAAGAAGGCAACCTAAAGCTAATTAAGGTCGCGATGGTGCGATCTGCGGCGGTGCCGGGCACTCTTGCAAACAGGACGTTTGGGCTACCCGGTCACGAGCATGAACCGCTCTTGCCGGGTGTTTGGATTCGGGGACTGAAGACGATGGAACAGGTTGGATTGGCCGCTGCGACGCACGATGTGACCCTCTGGTCGCTGTTCATGCAAGCGGGCTTTGTCGTGAAGCTGGTCATGCTGGGGCTGATTGCCGCCTCGGTCTGGACCTGGGCGATCGTTGTCGACAAGACGCTGAACTACGGCCGCGTGCGCCGTCAGCTCGACAGCTTCGAGCAGGTGTTCTGGTCCGGCCAGTCGCTGGAAGAACTCTACCGGACGCTCGCCGACAGGCAGACCGCTGGCATGGGAGCGATCTTCGTTTCCGCGATGCGCGAATGGAAGAAGAGCTTCGAGCGCGGGGCCCGGTCGCCGATCGGCCTGCAGATGCGTATCGACCGCGCCATGGACGTGACGCTCGCACGGGAATCGGAATCGCTGGAGGCCCGCCTCGGCTCGCTTGCAACGATCGGTTCGGCTGCACCCTTCATCGGCCTCTTTGGTACGGTCGTCGGTATCATGACCTCCTTCCAGGCGATCGCCGGCTCGAAGTCGACCAACCTTGCAGTCGTGGCGCCCGGTATCGCCGAAGCGCTGCTCGCCACCGCGATCGGCCTTCTCGCCGCTATCCCGGCGGTTATCGCCTACAACAAGTTCTCCGCAGACGCCGGCAAGCTGTCGGCACGCATGGAAGCTTTCGCCGACGAGTTCTCTGGCATCCTGTCGCGGCAGATCGACGAGAAGCTGCAGAACCCGCGCCAGGCCGCGCAGTAATCGCCAGAGAATACGGAGACCACGCTGATGGGTATGTCGGTTGGCGGAGCCAAAGGTTCGGGCGGCGGTCGTCGTCGTCGCGGCGGCAAGAAAGCCATAATGAGCGAAATCAACGTCACGCCGTTCGTCGACGTCATGCTCGTGCTGCTGATCATCTTCATGGTGGCGGCACCGATGATGACGGTCGGTGTGCCGATCGATCTGCCGGAAACGCAGGCCAAGGCGCTCAATTCCGATACGCAGCCGATTACCGTTTCGGTCAACCCGGCCGGCGAGATCTACCTGCAGGAAACGCCGATCGCGATCGATGAGGTCGTGCCGAAGCTCGAGGCGATCGCCACCACCGGCTACAACGAGCGCATCTATGTGCGTGGCGACACCAACGCCGACTACGGCACGGTCATGAAGGTCATGGCCCGCATCTCGGCTGCAGGTTTCAAGAACCTCGGCCTCGTCACGCTGCAAGAACAGGAAAAGTGATCGTCCACGATGAAGGGCAGTCTCGCTACATCTGCTGTCCTCCACGCCCTGGTTCTGACCTGGGCGATGGTGTCGCTCGGCAGCCCGGCTGACTTCCAGGTCGCCGACGTCGAGGCTCTGCCTGTCGACATCGTTCCCTATTCGGAAATGACGCAGGTACAGCAGGGCGACAAGAAGGCTCCGAAGAAGGAGACGTCGTCACCGGTGCCGACCAAGCGGCCGGAGACGAACCAGCCCGCCGAGAACGTCGGCGACAACGATACCGACCTGAAGACGCCGCCGACGCCGAACGCCAAGCCGTCGAAGAGCGAAGCCACGGCCTCTCCGCAGAAGAACGAGAAGCCCGAGCCGACGCCTGATCCGGTCGAACAGGAAATCAAGAAGGTCGAGGAGACCAAGCCGGCATCCGAACCTGCGACTGAAGTCGCGGCGCTGCCGGAGCCCAAGCAGGAAGTGAAGCCGGAGACGAAGCCCGATCCGGCGCCGGCCGAAGAAAAGCCGGCCGAGAACCCGGAAGCCGAAGCGCTGCCCGAAAAGGTGCCGACCCCGGCGGCCAAGCCGAAGGTTGAAAAGCCGGCCCAGAGCGCCAAGACGCCTGAACGCAAGAACGAGGCAACGCCGAAGGAACAGAAGAAGGCGGCCTCCACTGAAGATAGCAAGTTCAACGCCGACGAGATCGCGGCCCTGCTCAACCGGCAGGATCCGTCTGCTGGCGGCGCAAAGCGCTCGACGCAGGAGGCTGCTCTTGGCGGCAAGAAGACGATCGGCGTGGGCCTCAGCGCCAACGAGATCGATGGCGTCAAGGGTCAGATCCAGGGCAACTGGTCGCTGACGCCCGGCCTGACCGGCGTTCAGGAAGTCCGCGTCTCGATCCGGGTGCAGTTGGATCCGGCCGGCAACATCGTCGGTACGCCCGAGGTCACTGCAACTGGCGGGCCTGAGGGAACGCGCCGCGCTGTTGAAAGCAGCACGCTGCGCGCGCTCCGTCGCTCGTCGCCTCTACAGAATCTGCCACCTGAAAAATATGATGGCGAAAAAGGATGGAATACCCTCGTGCTGAACTTCGATCCCTCGGAATTCGCACTCTAGAGCTGCCGGGAATGGAACCATGCCGGATAGCCAACACTACCGCACAAACCCTTCGTATTAAGCTGAAAGGCTTGTCTCAATGATCAAGGTCTCTCTTTTCCGTGCCCTGATGGTGGCCGCGGGCATGTTAGCCGCGGTTGTCGCGGCGACACCGGCGAACGCCGTCGTCGAAATCAACATCAACAAGGGTAATGTCGAACCCCTGCCGATCGCGATTACCGATTTCCTT
>NZ_JAEPRP010000258.1:0-7211 GCF_016652895.1 Ensifer sp. SSB1 | reverse complement strand
CGCGGAACCATTCAGCCTGTTTGCCGGGATGGGCCGCCGGAATGCGGTAGCCGGCCCTCAGCGTCAGGCCGCCTTCGTCGCGGAGCGCGAAGAACGGTTCGTAGCCGGCCGCCGGCCCTGCGGAAGGGTCGATGAAGCCGGTAACCCCGGCTGCATTGAGATGCGAGAAGAACACCTTGAGGTTCGCCTTGCGCTCTTCCTTTCCAATCGCGCTGAGTTGTCCGAAGAGCACGTTGAACGAGCCGATGTTCCCGAAGAGCTTGCCCGTCGCGCGATTCTCGCCGTTGCGCTCAACCCTGACGCCGGGCGGTAGTTTCGGTGTGGCGTTGTCGAGCGCAAGCAGCTCGATCCCCTTGGTATTCACGAGTGCGTAGTCATAGAGATATTGCACATAGGCCGGGGTGTCCGGCAGGGCCTTGTCGAGGTCGGCAAGCCCGGGCGGACGGCGCTCGGCGAACTGGTCCGGATGCCAGGAGCCGACGACCGCGACCCACTGGTCCCTGGCGCAATCCCGCGCCGCAGTCTTCAAGGCTTCGAGCGCGCTCGCAAGGCTCGTTTCGTCGTGCCAGTAGGTCTCGAAAGGATAGGTCTGGCCGCCGCGGATCGCATGGATATGCGTGTCGACAAGGCCGGGAATGACGGTGCGGCCGCCAAGGTCCAGGACCTCCGTGTCAGGCTGCACCAGCTTTGCGATGTCTTCGTCGCTGCCGACCGCCACGATGCGGCCATTGGCAATGGCAAGCGCTTCCGCCACCGGCCTGGCCTCGTCCATGGTGACGATCGTGCCGTTTCTGAGCACGAGGTCGGGGCGATCTTTTGCCAGGGACGGTTGCGTGAAAACGGCAAGCTGCGCCGCGGCGAGGCAGAAGGTCGAAAACCGGCGGATCAAGGCACTCTCCTCAACAGGATCGGTGAAACCAAACTGGCGGAGGGCGCGGGTGGTTCGCGCGGCTTTCTCCGACAGTTGCGACGTCGGATGGTGGCCGAGCCGTCTTCGCCACGCCTGAGATAGCGGGCCCAAAAAAAGATACGGGCGCTACAAACCGGCGGTAGGCACCGAATCCGAACCACAGTGTCTTAAAAATAGGACAAGGATTTCGGCGCGTGCCGATCCAGACTGCGATGGCATGGGGAGCCATTGGGGAGAAGGCCGACGCTCAATTGCTTCCCGTGGCGCGCAGAAAATCCACGTCGAATTGGACGATAGTCCACCAAAAGAGCACACTCGAACCTCATCTCCACGGGAGCGGCACGCTACCAATCTGTCGGCCGGATGAGGAACCCGCCAGATCAGAACCAAGGGAGCGAGAAATGATCCACGCCGATGACGGCTCACTGTCCCAGGAACAGCGAATGATGCGCGACAGTTGCCGCGCCTTCGTCGACGACGCGGTGACGCCTTTCATTCGATCGAACTGGCAGCGCGAATGGGACATGAGCCCGGGCGAGCGGCTGCCGCGCTCGATCCTGGAGGGGGCCGAAACGATCGGCGTCCGCACGCTCGGCGTGCCGGAAGCCTATGGCGGCGTCGACCTGGAGCGCGAGACAGAGGTCAGGACCTTCGCGCTGATCTCCGAGGAAATCGCTCGCGGCGACTCGGGCCTTGCCGACAAGCTGGTGCAGAACTGGAAGGTCTCGATCCTCCTGCGCGAATTCGCGCCGAAGCACCTGCAGGACAAGTGGTTTCCACGCCTTCTGGCGGACCCGCAGTTCCTGCTGGCTCATTGCCTGACCGAACCGCGCGGCGCTTCCGATCGCTGGCTGCCCTACAACGTGCCCGAGGCGGCGATGCACACGAAGGCCGTCCTCAAGGACGGGCACTGGGTGATCAACGGCCGCAAGCAGTTCATCTCGAACGGCTTCGATGCGAGCCTCTATGTCGTTTATGCCAACACCGACTCCTCGGTCGGCATGCTGCAGGGAACTTCGAGTTTCCTCGTCCCCCGCGACACGCCCGGCCTGACGGTGACGAAGTGCAACGAGACCATGGGCTGCCGTTTCATGAACAACGGCGAACTGGTGTTCGAGGACTGCCGGGTTCCGGCCGATCACCTTCTCGTCCAGAACACCGCCCTTGGCAGTGCCGGGCAGTATTTCCGGGCCGGCAAGATCATCCAGGCGGCCAAGAACCTCGGCGTCGGCGTCGCCTGCTTCGAGCGCACGGCGGACTACGTCCAGAACTACGTGCAGGGTGGGCGTATTCTCATCAAGCACCAGGCCGTGGCCCTGCGGCTCGCCGACATGGCGACGCGGATCGAGGCGGTGCGCGCGCTGATCGAGCGGGCGTCGAGGGCCGTCGACGAGGGGCATCCGGACATGGATGTTCTCTGCAACATGGCCAAGGTCTACGCCTCGGAAGAGATCATGAAGGTCGCGACCCACGCGCTGGAACTGCATGGCGGCAACGGCGCAATGCTGGAGTTCGGCATCGAGAAGCTGTTCCGCGACGCGGCAATCTTCCTGCACATGGACGCGACCGTCGATGTCAGCCGGATGAAGATCATCAAGACCATGTTCCCGGCGACCGCCGGCAAATACGCGGGCCCTGAGAACTAGGGCCTGCCGGAGGAGATGGCGGGCTCGGGAGGACGAAGATGAAGATACTGGTCGCGATAAAGCGCGTTGCCGATCCGAACGTGAAGGTGAGGCTACGGTCCGATGGCAGCGGTCTCGACCTTGCCGCCATCAAGATGACGATGAACCCGTTCGACGAGATCGCGGTCGAAGAGGCGGTCCGCCTCAAGGAGGCGGGCATCGCCTCGGAGGTGGTCGTCGTTTCGGTCGGCCCCGAAAAGGCGACGGAGACGTTGCGCACCGCACTGGCGATGGGGGGCGATCGCGGCCTCCTCGTCAGGACGGAGGCGACGACCGAGCCGCTGGCGGTTGCCAAGGTGCTCAGCGCCGTCGCCGGCGAAGAACAGCCGGCCTTGATCCTTCTTGGCAAACAGGCCGTCGACGACGATTGCAACCAGACCGGACAGATGCTGGCGGCAAAACTCGGTTGGCCGCAGGCGACCTTTGCCTCGCAGCTCACTGTCGATGGCAACCGCGCCACCGTCATTCGCGAGGTCGATGGTGGATCGCAGACGATTGCGCTTGCGCTACCGGCGATCGTCACGGCGGATTTGCGCCTCAACGAACCGCGCTACGCGTCGCTGCCGAACATCATGAAGGCCAAGAAGAAGCCAGTGGAGGAAAAGTTACCTTCAGACTACGGGCTGGTCATCGAGGAGCGCCTGGAGGTCGTCCGTCTCGAAGAGCCGCCGACAAGGGCCGCCGGCATCAAGGTGAAATCGGTGGCGGAGCTTGTCGAGCGACTGAAAACGGAAGCGGGAGTGTTGGCATGAGCGTGCTTGTCTTGGCCGAACACGGCAATGCGCAACTGGACGAGGCAACGGCAAGGGCGGTCAGCGCTGCCCTTTGCCTCGGCAACGACATCCATGTGCTTGTCGCGGGAAAAGGGTGTCACGACGTGGGCTTGGCTGCAGCCTGTCTCGACGGCATCTCCAAGGTGCTGATCGCGGATGGGGAAGGCCTAGCCAACCAGCTTGCCGAGCCGTTCGCCGAGCTGATCGTCGCCTTGTCTGGAAACTACGATGCCATCGTCGCGGCATCCACCTCGACCGGCAAGAACGTGATGCCGCGCGTCGCGGCGCTGCTCGACGTCATGCAGATCTCGGACGTGATCGCGATCGATGGCCCCGACCTGTTTCGCCGTCCGATCTATGCCGGCAACATCGTGCAGACCGTGCGCTCGAAAGACCCGAAACGCGTCCTCACGATCCGGGCGTCGGCATTCCGAGCCGTGGGTCGGGGATTGGCAAAGCCGATCGAGACCGTCGACGTTACCCCAGGCGCCTCCCGGTCGACGTTTGTCGCCAATGCCGTCGCAGTTTCGGAGCGGCCCGAGCTGACCTCGGCGCGTATCGTGGTGTCCGGCGGGCGCGGCATGGGCTCGGCCGACAATTTCGAGACGGTGCTTGCGCCGCTCGCCGACACGCTGGGGGCGGCATTGGGTGCGAGCCGCGCGGCGGTTGACGCCGGCTACGTGTCGAACGACCTTCAGGTCGGCCAGACCGGCAAGATCGTCGCGCCCGAGCTCTATATCGCCTGCGGCATTTCCGGCGCGATCCAGCATCTGGCGGGCATGAAGGATTCGAAAGTGATCGTCGCGATCAACAAGGACGCGGAGGCGCCGATCTTCCAGGTGGCCGACTACGGCCTCGTCGCCGATCTCTTCGAGGCCGTTCCCGAATTGAAGGGCACGCTCGCAAGCGCGCCTTGAAACAGGCGGCATCGGCACTGAGGCAAACGAGGAGGACGGGATGGCAAGGACAGATGGGCAGCCGGGCGATGATCCGGATCAGGACGGTGACGATACCCTGTCGGCGCCCTTTCGTTCCTACGCGCTCGAACGGGCCGACGCGCCCCGTTTCCATATTCGCCTGGTCGAAAAGACCCAGAGGCTCTATCCGGCCCACAAGCACGACTACTTTCAGATCGTCTATTTCATGAGCGAGGCACCGACGGCGCGCGTCGGTCTCAGATCCTACAAGCCGCAGCCGGGCTCGGTCTATTTCATCGCGCCCATGACCCCGCATCAGATGCGGTTCAGCGGCGCGTCGCGGTCCGTCGTTATCTACTTCGACCTCGATTTCCTCCGGCCGGGCATCACGCGCTCCTATCCGATACAGGAACTGGTGCGCATCGCCCCCGAGCTCACGCCCTTTGCCTGGCAGGGGCACATCGACTTCAACCTCGACGAAGCCCAGGCGGCGCGCGTCGAAGAGGCCTGCCGGGAGATGATCCTGGAGCATGCCGAGGACCGGATCTGCACCGGGGAGATCATTCGCGCCGAACTGACGATGATGCTTAGCAGGATCTGCCGGGCCTATGAGAATCGTTTCGACGAGTTGTCGCCGGTGCTGCCGGCGTTCGGCCGGGACAGCGGACACATGCGCAGGATCTCCGATTTCATCGCGGAGAACTACCTGCGTTCGCCGACGCTCGATCAGGCGGCCGCCTATGCCAGGCTTTCCCGGAGCCGTCTCTGCGCGCTGTTGCGACAGCATACGGGCACGAGCTTCAACGCGCTCATCCGCGAGATGCGCATCGATGACGCGCGCGAACGCCTGGTGCTGACCGACGAGCCGATCGGCCAGATCGCCTATGCCGTCGGCTACAACGACGAGAAGTATTTCCTGCGGGCGTTTCGAAAGTCAGTCGGAATGACGCCGACGGCCTATCGGGCGAAACGGCTGAGTGACCTTGCCGTACCCGCGACAACGCGGCGCGGCCTCGGCGCGCAGGCCACGGGCCTGTTGCCAAGGAGCAGGAGCTAGGCGGATCACACGAAACCAGCCGGACAACGGGATTGTCCGACGGACAGAGGAAAGCCTGACCGGGACGTGGTCCGGCATGTGCGGTTGATTGCAACATGGGAGGAGTAGCAATGCTTAAGAATGTCGAGGATCAGGCGCGGGCGCCGCTCCGGATGTCCGGCCTGTTCGTGGGCGGGGAATTTCTGGACGACGGCAGCGCCACCACGTTCAGCGTCGAGGAGCCGGCAACCGGCGCGACGATCGCGCATGTGACCAATGCATCGGAGGCCGACGTCGACCAGGCCGTCAGAAGTGCGCGCGGCGCCTTTCAGGCCTGGCGCGACCGCTCCCCGCGCGAGCGCGGCCAGATCCTGCGGGAGGTCGCCGCCCATATCCGCAAGCACGTGGACGAACTGGCCGAGATCGAGGCGCGCGAAGTGGGCAAGCCGCGTCGCGATGCGCTCCGCTTCGACGTGTCGTTCTGCCATGCCTGCTTCGATTATTTCGGCGGTCTCGCCGATACGATCCACGGCGAGATCCTCGATCAGGGACCGATCGAGGCGCGCATCAACTACGAGCCCTATGGTGTGGTGGCCGCGATCCTGCCGTTCAACTGGCCGCCGATCCACTTCTCCAAGAAGTGCGCGCCAGCGCTCGCCGCTGGCAATACCGTCGTCATCAAGCCGGGCGAGCAGGCGCCCTTGACCGTGCTGCGCCTCGTCGAGCTCGCCAATGAGATCCTGCCGCCGGGCGTTCTCAACGCGGTCGCCGGCATGGCCGCCGGCCCGGCACTTGCGTCCCACCCGCTGGTTGAGCGCATCACCTTCACCGGGTCGACGATGACGGGCCGGCGCGTGCTCCAGTCGGCAGCGCAGAACCTCACCTACGCCACGATGGAACTGGGCGGCAAGAACGCGCTGATCGTACTTTCCGATGCCGATCTCGACGTCGCGATCAACGTCGCGCTCGAAGGCATGTTCTACAATCAGGGCGAGGCCTGCACATCGACGTCACGCATCCTGGTGCACGATAGCCTCCATGACGAGTTCCTGGAGCGGTTCGCACGGGCGACCGAGAAGCTGGTCGTCGGCGACGGGCTGGATCCGGCGACCGATATCGGCGCCATGGTCGATGCGAAACACCGCGACAAGGTTCTCTCCTACCTCGACATCGCGCTGAAGGAGGGAGCCCGTCTCGTCACCCAGGGCAAACTGCCGACCGACGAGCGCTTGAAGGACGGCTACTGGGTCGCGCCGACGGTTCTTGCCGACGTCACGCCCGACATGACCCCGGCGCGCGAGGAGATGTTCGGCCCGATCGCCAGCATCATGCGGTTCTCGACCGAAGAAGAGGCGATCCGCTTCGCCAATGACAGCGAATACGGCCTGACGGCGGCGATCTGCACGACCGATGAGGCGCACGCCGGCAAGATCGCAGCCAAGCTCGAAGCGGGCATGATCTTCATCAACAACTACATGCGCCGCGCCTTCCTCGGCTCCCCCTTCGGCGGCCAGAAGGGAAGCGGTTTCGGCCGGGAAAATGCAGCGGAAACGCTGCGCGAATTCACGCGCTCAAAGAACGTCCGGTTTCCGTCGGGCCGGGGCACCATCCCCACCTGGCCACCGAAGGACTGAGTTCGCCCGAACCAGATCCATTGAACCAAACCTCCAGCACGGTGACGCCCCGTCTTCGGCGCGTCGCCGTGCGAACTCCGACCGGTCTCGGTTAAGGGTGGGTGTCGCGTTCCGCGCGGCGCACCCTCTCTGTCGGGCCGGCAATTAACAGGCGGGTTGCATGCAGATGGTTGAACGCGAGCGCATGGAGTTCGACGTTGCGATCGTGGGTGCGGGACCGGCGGGTCTTGCGGCGGCGATCCGGCTGAAGCAGGTC
>NZ_JAEPRP010000257.1:5530-7435 GCF_016652895.1 Ensifer sp. SSB1 | reverse complement strand
CAAGGAAAAGCCGCCAGTTCAAGGCGTTTTGCCCCTTGCATTCTTTCATTGGAGACACAGATGGAAATCGGCCCGAGGGACGCACGCACGATCGCAGCGGTCAATGGCATTGCAACCGACAGCGCGTTCGGCGCCGTCACACCTCCCATCTACCTGTCTAGCAACTACGCATTCCCGGCCTTGGAGGCCCCGGGAGCCTTCGAGTATTCCCGCACAGCCAATCCGACCCGGAGCCTGCTTTCGGAAACACTCGCCTTGCTTGAGGGCGGCGCCGGCGCGGTCGTGACCTCGTCGGGAATGGCGGCGATCAACCTGCTTCTCGACCAGTTGAACCCGGGACAAAAGGTCGTCGCTCCCCATGATTGTTATGGAGGCGTCTACCGTCTCCTTGCCTCCAGGCAGGCCAAAGGTCATTTCGATGTACAGTTCGTCGACCAGTCCGATCATGCTTCCGTGGCAAGAGCCTGCTCGCCAACGGTCACACTGGTACTGATCGAAACACCGAGCAATCCTTTGATGCGGGTCACCGACATCGGCGCCATTGCCGAAATCGCCCATTCTGCAGGCGCCAAGGTTGCGGTTGACAACACGTTTCTGTCGCCGGCGCTGCAGCGGCCGATCGCGCATGGTGCCGACTTCGTCGTCCACTCCACCACCAAGTATTTGAACGGCCACTCCGATGTTGTCGGTGGCGTCGTCGTTGCTGCCAACGCGGCCGACGTCGAGCCGCTCCGCGACTGGGCGAACCTCACAGGCGTAACCGGGTCTCCCTTCGATAGCTATCTCACGCTGCGTGGCATTCGAAGCCTGTTCGCGCGCATCGAACGACAGCAGATCACCGCGATGGCGCTTGCAGAGTTTCTGGAAGCACAGCCACAGGTCAGTGCCGTTCACTATCCGGGTCTCGCCTCCCATTCGGCGTATGGGTTGGCCTGCAGGCAACAATTGGGGTTCGGCGCCATGCTGAGCTTCGATCTTCATGGTGGCCTCGAGGCAGTACGGCGCTTTGTATCGAACATCAGGCTCATCACACTGGCGGAGTCGCTCGGTGGGGTAGAGAGCCTTATTGCGCACCCGGCCACGATGACCCACGCGTCGATGGGCGCCGAGGCGCGTCTTGCCGCGGGCATCGGCGACGGACTGCTTCGCATGTCCGTCGGTCTCGAAAGCGAACGCGACCTGAAAATCGACCTTGCCCAGGCCTTCACCGCCACGTGATATTGCACAAGGAACGGGCAATCCGGACCATGTTCGCTGGTTTTTCCCGCAGATCGGGTGCGCCAGCGCGGAAAACACGGCTCCGTGCAGATGGCCCAACTCTTGCTTCACATCATCTGAAACATCCAACCAAGGGATCGTCGGATGATGTGGAATGGGTTGCTGCTGTCGCTGCTGCTGAGCGTTTCAATGGCCTTCAGCCTGACGGAGTTGAGTTTCGTGCGCAATGGCGGTCGCCAGCAATCGCGTGGCGATGCGGTGCGGGCGACGCTCGCGATGACGGCTGGGTTGACCGCCTTGGGACTGGCATTCAGTCATCAAGGGCCGTCGCTGGGTGCCATGGCAGTCGTTGCCGGCATAGCGCTCTCATGGCTGGCGGCACGGTTCGCCTCGCGCACCGTTGCCCTCGCCGTTGCCATCCTGTCGCTCGGCTTCTATCTGCAGTTCGCAGAACTTGCACCATTCAGCCCATGATACCAGGACCGCATGAAAGGGTCCGTCCTTCGGTCACGATCGCATCCATCGCGATATCGTGCCATTGTGGTCTGATGCTCTCCATTTTTTGCTGTTCGAAGCCGACGCCGATTACGAATGGCTTCGATTGAAGGACAGCGAGCGTGCGATCGTAATAGCCCCCGCCATAACCCAGGCGAAAGCCACTCTCGTCAAATCCGACGAGCGGAGCAA
>NZ_JAEPRP010000257.1:0-5520 GCF_016652895.1 Ensifer sp. SSB1 | reverse complement strand
GCAATGACGATGGTCGGCTGAACATCCCGTCCGTTGGAGGGAATCGGTATCCCCCAAACACCTTTCTCAAGCGCCTCGCCGGCGCGCCAGGACCGAAAGCCCAGAGGCTTTGCCTTGGCGACCACCACCGGAAGCGCACAGTCTGCACCACGGGCGATGAGCGTGCTCATCCACGCGCGCAAATCCGGTTCGCCACGGAACGGCCAATACAAAGAAATCGTTTCGCCTCGAACGTTGGGCAAAAGCTGGTCGAGCGCGGTGACGATGGCGTCTGTGCTTGCCGACCGTTCTGCACTCGGAATGCCCTGCCGCGCGGGTATCAGCCTTTTTCTCTCCAGCTCCCGCCATTGCGCAACCGGGAGCGCCTTCGGAAACTCGATGCCCATATAGACCGGATCCACCTCATGCATCAGGCACGGCGGTGACGAAAAGCCCGGCGGAATATCGTCCTCATCAGGCGTGCACATGATCGACGGCCTTTCTCCGTTTCCGGGAATGTTTCGAACGCAGTTTCACCGGATCACCTTGATTATCGTTTCCTATTCGAGAACAATAAAGCAGCTTCATTCCTTTCGCAGATAAAAATGGACTTCACGACTCTTGAGATCTTCCTTCTGGTCGCCGAGCGCACCAGCGTGACCCGTGCTGCCGCCGAGATTGGCCGTGCACCATCCAACGTCACCAACCGAATTCGCGCACTCGAGGAAGAATTGGGCGCCTGTCTGTTCAACCGCGAAGCCAAGAAGATGACGCTGACGCGCGAGGGGCGCGTTTTCCGATCCTATGCCAGCCGGCTGGTGGCGCTCGCGGACGAGGCGCGCAACGCGCTAAAGCCGACGGCTATGCCGGATATTTTGCGGCTGGGTAGCATGGAGAGTACCGCCGCCAGCCGTCTGCCGCCGGTTCTGCAGACGATCAACCGAGCGCACCCGAGCTTGGCGCTGAGGCTCACCATGGGGTCAACGGAGGAGCTGACCCGGGCCGTGGTCGCGGAAGAAATCGACTGCGCTCTGATCGCTCGTTTACCAGGTGATATCGCGATACCGGGATCCGACTTTCTCAAGGAACTCGATAGCGATCCGATCTACCGCGAAGACGTGTTGATCGTCCTGCCCGCATCGCATCCGCCGATTAAGACCGCACTGGACGTGCGCGTGAATTGGCTGGCGGCACTCGAACCCGGATGCACCTATCGTCGTGTCGCAGAGCAATGGGCACGGTCGTCGACAACGATTGCGACGAAGGAGGTTTCCTCCTATCACGCCATACTGGCGAGCGTTGCAGCCGGCGATGCGATCGGTGTCGTGCCTCGATCGGTGTTTGAACTGATGGACTGGCCGGGCGCTGCTCAGATCCATTCCTTGAGCGAGATTCAGACGCTGCTGGTCTATCGCAAGGAGGCCCCGTCGCCTGCGATCGACATCCTGCGCCGCGCACTGCTTGCCGATGGCGTCCACTGAAAATATCGACCACGCACTGCCACAGGTGACTGCATGACCAATTCGCCCAATCCAACGCCCTCGCAACCACCGGGCCGTCGTTTCTTCGCGCCGATCCTGGCGGGCGCGACATTGAGAGAGCGCCTGATTGCGTGCGTCGGAGCGTTGGTCGGCATCCTCCTGACCGGCATGATCAGCGGTAGCATCTTTGGTGGTGGCGCCAGCCTCCCGTTGATCGTGGCGCCGATGGGCGCATCCGCGGTGCTGCTCTTTGCGGTTCCGGCGAGTCCGCTTGCCCAGCCGTGGTCGATCGTCGGCGGCAACACGATCTCGGCCTTCGTCGGCGTCCTGTGCGCGATGTTCGTGCCGGACCCGTTGATCGCAACCGGTCTTGCGGTGGCGATAGCGATTGCGGTGATGTCGTTTACCCGTTGCCTGCACCCGCCAGGCGGCGCTGCGGCACTGACTGCGGTGCTCGGCGGACCCGTCGTTGCAAGTTGGGGGCTTCTCTTCCCGCTGGTGCCTGTCGCCCTCAATTCGTTCCTGCTGGTGGCGCTGGGGATCCTGTTTCACAAACTGGCGAGACGAAACTACCCGCACGTGGTCGCGCCGCCGGCAAATACGCACGCAACGATCGATCCGCCCGCCAGCCGCCGGGTCGGCTTCACCGGTGCGGACGTCGACGCCGCGCTTGAAGCGCTGGACGAAACGTTCGACATTAGCCGCGAGGACCTCGATCGCGTGCTGCGCCAGGTGGAATTGCAGGCGGCAATCCGGGCGACGCCTCACATTCTATGCTGGGATATCATGTCGCGCGACGTCATCTGCGTCCATCAGGACGACAGCAGCGAGGACGCACGCTCCTTGCTTCTCAAGCACAATATCCGCGCCCTTCCCGTGAAGGATGGGAACGAGAGGCTTGTTGGCACAGTTGGGCTCAGGGAGTTGACCGAGCCCGGTGCCACTGTCGGGAGCAACGTCGCGGCGCCAGTGGTCGCTCGCGCAGACGATCGCGCGATGAGCCTGCTGCCGGCACTGACCAGCGGAGCGATTCATGCGGTCATCATCGTCGATGAAGACCATCAGGTGTTGGGACTGATCTCGCAAACTGACCTGTTGGCGGCGGCGGCGCGCGCCCTGTTCGACCATAATGCAGGCCATGAACAGGCTGCGTAGGCTTCGCTTCGGCCCACCCAGGGCGGGCCACATCCCGAGGCAGATCGGCAAGGGCTCAATGCAACGAGACTTGCCGTGTGGGTTCTCTCACATGATGCACCAAAGGCGCGTCACGCGATATCAGCCGCGCAACCAGACGCCCCGACGCCGTGACCACATCAATGACAGCGTCGTGATAGTCGTCATCCTTGGTCAACTCATCGACGATCCTCTGGCCATAGGCGACAGCTGGACCGTCTGACGGATATTTCCGGCCAACTTCGTCGCGGCTGACGACGCCTGCTGCATAGATGTTGAACAGATAGCGGCGCATGATATTCCACTCCTTACGGGATGCCGCGTCGTCTCTGGCCAATCTGAAGCAACCGAAAGCGCTATCAACGGCATTGCGAGGGTTTGAAATGACCCTGCAAAGTATCGCGAGCTCATCTCCTTGTCGCGTGACCCGAGCGTGACATTTACTTTCCGTAAAGCGTCATCTCTCTCGCCGCATCGGGCGGAACCAACCGGCACGACAAATCGGCGCGCGAACCGATATGCGGCACGGACTGTTTGCGCCGGCACAAAGACGAAGGTTCTCCCCCCACCTAGACAAGAACGACCTCTGCGTCGCACGACCGCCCGAAAGTCTGCCGGCGCAGGACGGGGAATATGCGTTGCCGCCAATCGCAGACGATTTCAGTGCGTTCGAGGTCGTTCTGGCGTCGCGCGGATCCCGTCAGCAAGCATCCAACAAGGAACAGATGATGACCGCTCTCAACCTCGAAAGCACAGTCGCCACGATCGCAGCCGAACTACCGGGGGCCGCGGAACTCTTCCGCCGTTACGGCATCAGCTTCTGTTGCGGTGGCAAGATGTTGCTGTCTGAAGCCGCGCTCAAGGCCGGCATCGCCCCTTCGGCGCTGCTGACGGAACTGGAAGCGCTTGAGCGTTCCGCAAGTCGAGATGCACCCGAGGAGACTGCCGATCTGATCACGCATCTCCTTCACCGGTACCATCAAACGCATCGTGCTGAGCTGACCTGGCTGATCCCGCTTGCCCAGAAGGTGGAGCGCGTCCACGGCGGCCATCCGTCGGCACCGATCGGGCTTTCCCAGGCCCTTGAGGCACTACGGGACGAGCTTGAAAGCCACATGATGAAGGAAGAGCTCGTCCTCTTCCCGATGATGCAGCGTGGCGACAACGAGGCGATCTCCTATCCGATCACGCAGATGCGGCGCGAGCACGACGACGAGGTGGAACATCTAAGAACGATCGAGCATGTCACTCACGGGCTTTCCCTGCCGGAGGGTGCATGCGGTTCGTGGACCGCACTTTATACCGGGTTGCGTAAACTCACCGACGATCTCGTCACGCACATGCATCTCGAAAATTCCGTCCTGTTTCCGCGCTTCGAGGCCGGCCCCCAGACGGTTTGATGATCTCACCGCCAAAGGCGTCGACTTCGGTCTGGCAGGCGCCACACCGACCCCTCTTCTTTCTGGCGGGTCTATGGGGGCTCGTTACGCCTGTGGTCTGGCTTCTTCCCGATGGGATCGGGCCGGACAAGGCTGACTGGCATCGCCACGAGCTTCTCTTCGGCATGGCCGGGGCGGCAGCGGGAGGCTACCTGCTGACTGCCCTGCCCGCCTGGACAAAGAAGGGCCCGGTCTCACCTGAAGTCACGATGTTGGCGACCGTTCTCTGGTGCGCGGCCCGTCTGGCGACGGCGTTTTCGGCTTGTCTGCCGATCGTCGCCACCGCAATCGGGATGTCTGCCTACTTCGTGCTCATCGCGGCGGTTCTCTTCCGTGGCGTTGTGTCTGGTGGAGCAGCGCACCGGTTCTGGGCGCCGTTCGCGATGGCGCTGATTGGCGTGTTGAGCCTCCTGTGGCTGTTTGGAGAACCGGGCCCAGCCGACGGCGTGCCGCGGATTTTCCTCGTCTTGATTATCCTGATCGGCGGTCGTGCGGCGCCGGCTTTCACACGCTCCTGGCTCGAACGGTCCGGCGAGGCCGGTCTCGTTCGGGATCAGGCCGGACTTTCGTACCTCGCAATTGGCGGGATCTTCGCGGCGACCGGCCTCAACGCCGCCGGACAATCGACGGCAGAGGGCATCGCGCTGGTGTTGTCCGGCCTGGCGCTCGCTTCGCAAATGCGCGGTTGGCAAAGCCTCAGAGCCCGAGGCTATCCGGCACTCTTCATTCTGCATCTGGCTTTTGCCTGGACGCCGGCGGCTTGTCTGCTCATCGGCTTCGCGATCATGTATCCAGATCGGCTGTCCCCGGCGGCTGCCGCGCATGCGGCAACCATGGGGGCAATGGGAACGATGATGGCGGCCCTCATGATGCGTGCGGCGATGGTCCGCGACGAAGGCTTGCTCATACTTGACCGCAAGATGGCATGCGCCTTCACGCTTATCTGTTTTGCCACGATGATCCGGGTTCCCGCCGATTGGATCGGCAGCGCCTATTTCGATCCCATAGCCGCCGCGGCTGCATGCTGGATGTTGGCATGGGCCCTGTTTCTTGTCGCCTTTGCACCGGCAATACGCGGTCCCGTTCCCAGACCAGTCCTCAGCGCTGACAGAGCGCGGCCGCCGCAGGCCGAACCCGTACAATAAGTTTTGCGGGAGCTCTTTCGAACCTGCCGGGCCACCGTTTCGAGGGCGATTTTCTCTGTTGGAAACATCTGCCTGGCAGCCAATTCCATAATGCATCAAGAACATTGTCAGGCCACAAGGTCGCGCTAGATTCCGGAATATCCTTTTAGCGGTAACCGATGCCACGCCCTCCCAAGACCTCGACCCAAATTGCCAACACCACTCGTAAAGGTGCCGATCACCCCGAGGGCTCGGAATCGGTTGTCGAACATGTCGAGCTCCGGACGGGCGCTCCGGCTCCGTCGGACGAACCCGGTCAAAAGG